>NZ_MQSY01000082.1:0-72861 GCF_001921245.1 Aeromonas sp. YN13HZO-058
GGGCGTGAATATCAAAGCGTGTTTGCATGAGGCGCTGGGGCACCCCATGCAACACGTAATTGGGACATAGCCTTTTTTATGCAGATTATTTATACAGCGAGGGGCTGAATGGCGATGCATGGGGACCATGCGAGTCAGGTCACGTTGGCAGAAAAATGAGAAATATCAACGGGTCTTGGTTAATTTGAGCCAGCTCACAGGCCATGTGGGTCAGTGCTGTAAAATTGCGCGCGGTCAAGGCGGTGCATGATTGACGGGACGAGGGATTGCGGTCGGAATAGTCATGCAATATAGTTGCCGCCTTTTTCACGGGGTCAGGATTTCTAGCCCCTCCCATATTGCGTGCAGTATGAATACGGACGCTCTGCCGCCGCCTAAATAAACAGGATTGAGATGGACAAGAAACTAGGGCTGGGCGCCCTCATTTCGCTGGTGATCGGCTCTATGGTCGGCGCCGGGGTCTTCAGTCTGCCACAAAACATTGCAGCGCATGCCAGTGCCGGGGCGGTCGCCCTGGGTTGGGCCATCACTGGCCTTGGCATGATCTGTCTCGCACTGGTTTACCAGAACCTCTCCATGCGCCGCCCTGATCTCGATGGCGGTATCTTCAGCTATGCCAAAGCCGGTTTCGGCGATTTCATCGGTTTCAACGCCGCCTGGGGTTACTGGCTCTGCCAACTGCTGGCCAACGTCTCCTACGCCATCGTGGTGTTCAGCGCCCTGAGCTACTTTTTCGATACGCCGGACAACGTCATCTTCGGCGATGGCAATACGCCGGTCGCCATCACTCTCGCGTCCATCCTGATCTGGTCGGTGCATGCGCTGGTGTTGCGCGGGGTGCAGGTCGCTGCGCTGGTGAACATCGTCACCACCATCGCCAAGATGGTGCCGCTCATCGTCTTCTGCGTCGCGATCCTGCTGGCCTTCAACATGGATACTTTCACCCTGGATATCTGGGGCCAGAACAACATGGAGCTGGGCTCCGTGATGGATCAGGTCAAGTCCACCATGAAGGTGACCCTCTGGGTCTTTATCGGGATTGAAGGGGCCGTGGTGGTCTCTGCCCGTGCCCGTCATCGCAAGGATGTGGGCCGCGCCACCGTGCTGGCGCTGCTCGGCGCCCTGACGCTCTATGTGATGGTGACCCTGTTCTCGCTGGGTGTCATGAGTCAGCCACAACTGGCGGCGCTCAAGAACCCCTCTACCGCCATGATCCTTGAAGCCGTGGTCGGCCCCTGGGGTGCCTGGCTTATCAACATCGGTCTGGTGGTGTCGGTGATGGGGGCCTTACTGAGCTGGACCGTGCTGGCCGCGGAAGTGCCCTATATCGCAGGCAAGACCGGCGTGTTCCCGGGCTGGTTTGCCAAGGAGAACAAGAACGGCTCGCCACAGGTGTCGCTGTGGTGCTCCACCTGTCTGGTGCAGACCTTCCTCATCATCATCTACTTCCAGAACAGCACCTATCTGGCGCTGGTCAACATCGCCACTTCGGCGGCGCTGGTGCCTTATGTCTTCTCGGGCGCTTATGGCCTGAAGCTGGCACTGAAAGGGGAGACCTATGAGGGTCAACCTCATCAGCGCAAGCGTGACCTGCTGCTGGCCCTGCTGGCAACCGTCTACGGCTGTTGGCTGGTCTATGCTGCCGGTGCCGAGTACCTGCTGCTGGTGGCGCTGCTCTATAGCCCGGGCATCTTCATCTACTGGAAGGCGCGTCAGCATCACGGTCTGCGCGGCCTTAACCGGCTGGAGCAGGGGATGACGGCGGCCCTGCTCGGCTGCGCCGTACTGGCCTTCTACAAGGTGATGGACGGTACCATTCCACTGCACTAACCGGCACAATGAAGAGATGGCCCTCGCGCCATCTCTTTTTTTTCATGCTGATATTGATCTTTTATCTGGCCAGTTTGGCCATTTTCCGTTTAAGACAGGAATTTTTATGCTGTTTATGGGTTACCTCCTGCTGGGGGCATTCGCCGGGATGCTGGCGGGACTGTTCGGGATCGGCGGCGGTCTCATCATTGTGCCCGTGCTGGTCATGACCTTTCATGCCCAGGGCGTCGACCCGGACATCATCACCCATCTGGCTCTCGGCACCTCGCTGCCCACCATGATCTTCACCGGTTTCAGCTCGTTGCGAGCCCATCAGGAGGCGGGCGCCGTCGACTGGGTGATGATCCGCCGACTCGGCGCCGGCATGCTGATCGGGGGTTGGCTTGGTGGCATGACTGCCAATCTGCTCAGTACCAGCACCCTTAATATCATCATCGGTTGTTTCGCCTGGAGCATGGCGCTGCAGATGGGGCTCAACCTCAAACCCAAAGCGGAGCGCCATATGCCGGGGCCGCTCGGCACAGGCATCGCCGGCACCCTTATTGGCTGGATGTCTGCGCTGTTTGGTATTGGCGGTGGCTCGCTGACCGTTCCTTATCTGAGCTGGAACTCGGTGCCGATGCGCAATGCAGTGGCGGCCTCTGCTGCCTGCAGCATGCCCATCGCGCTGGCGGGCAGCCTGAGCTACCTCTATGCGGGTTGGGATCATGCCGCTCTGCCCGAGTGGAGTGTTGGCTACATCTATCTGCCCGCCCTGCTGGGCATTGTGCTGACCAGTACCCAGTTCGCCCGCATTGGCGCCAAGCTGGCACACCGTCTGTCACCAAAACGCCTCAAGCAGGCATTTGCCCTGCTGATGCTGCTGGTGGGGGCCAAATTTATGCTGTTTAGCTGATTCATTCGGCAGATTGTTGAAAAATAAGGCAAACGAACTGTTGGAGGGCAGAAAGCCATTGCATTGAGAGGCCAGTTTGCCTATTCTCCTCGCCGGTGGTCCTATTGGTCCTCTCGCATTGATAACTCGTCAACCTGGTCAGGACCGGAAGGTAGCAGCCAAGGCGGGGGACTCGAGTGCCGGGATGTGGCTGGTAGGGCCACCACTTGTTTCTGCAATTCAATAAGTTACAGCTAATACCCCCCTTCAGACCTCTTGGTAATCCACTTTGTGTGGATGGATCAGGAGTCTTCATAGTGAATCTCTGGCTCAGTCCTCAAGGTATCTGGTACTACCGCAAGGTGACAGTGCTCCCCTGTGGTCGCCGCAAAGACATCAAGAAATCTCTCCGTACTCGGGACAAGCTGGTCGCTCGTCAACAGGTGGCTAAGATGCTTGCCTGTGCGCGTTCTCGGGTAAAACCTGCGGCTGTCCAGCTAGAACCTCAACCAAGCTCCCTGCCGGAGCCTCAGCAGCTACCGCAACAGACACTCTCAGCGGCCAATCCTGCCCCTAATGCAGTCTCTGCGGCTCCTTCTGCCATTTCATCCCCTGTGCTTTCAGAGCTCAGTGAGCGTTACCTGAAAGAGAAGGCGTTGTCTTGGGCACCCAAAGAGCTCAGCAACCAGAAGAACTACATCGGTTACTTTATCAAGATGCTGGGGGATAGATCTCCCACCGCTTACAGCAAGGCCGATGTGGTCAAGTTCAAGGACGAGCTACTGAACTCAGGCAAGAGCCCGACGACTATCAACAAGTATCTCCAGAAGCTCTCTCTGTTGTTCGTCTGGCTGGGCAATCACCACGAGGGCATCGTCAATCACTTCGCTGGGCTCAAGTTACAACGGGTCAAAGAGGTCAATGCTCGCTGTGGGTACACATCTGCGGAGAAACAGCGATTGATCCAGTGGGCGAAAGAACAAGAGCCATACCGCAAATGGATAGCGCTGCTCGGTCTGTATACCGGAGCGAGAGCCAATGAGATTTGCCAGTTGTACGCAGACGATGTGCAGCAGGTCGACGAGGTATGGTGCCTGAACATCAGGGACAACCGGCCAGACCAGAAGCTCAAGACAGCCAACAGTGCCCGCCTGATCCCTATTCACTCCTCGCTGATTGCTTGTGGTTTTATCAACTTCGTGCAGGAAAGGGCAGGGGGGGCGGCTGTTCCCTGAGCTGCCTCATCGACAAGACGGTTACAGCCATCTTTGGGGGCAGTGGTTTAGCCGTCATCGTCCTGTAGGCAAAGACTTCCACAGCTTGCGGCATACTGTAGCAACAGCGTTGAAGGAGCATGGTGTACCGCTACAGTACGCGGCGGCGATCTTGGGGCATACCAATGGTGCCATCAGTTACGACAGGTACGGTGGTGGAGTAGCAGTTGATAAGCTACAGGCTGCTATCGAAGCTGCGCTATGAACGGGAGCATGTGAGAAACCCACCTTGGCGGTGAGTACCGGAAGGTGAGCAAACGGCCTGGACGTGTGTAGGGCTGAAGGACTGGTCCGAGGTTCAATGCAAAGGCTCTCTGCTGAGGGCTACTTTGCTGAGTGTGAATCGCCCCCAGTTCCCTAGACACCTCACAGCCTTAAAATGAGGCAACTATTGGAGGTGTTATGACCCGTCAGCGTTATCCAGAAACATTCAAAATCGAAGCCGTTAAACAAATCACCGAGCGCGGACGGCCGGTGGCTGACGTTGCACGAGCCCTTGGGGTATCCAGCCACAGTCTGTATGCCTGGCTCAAGCAGTACGGCAAGCCTGCTGACCAGCAGCGCGAAGAGTCTGCCTTGCAAGCCGAGATCCGCCGCCTGAAAGCCGAACTGCGCCAGGTCACCGAGGAGCGCAATATCCTAAAGGAGGCCGCCGCGTACTTTGCCAGCGAGTCAAGGAAAGGTACGCGTTCATAACCTCCCGACTCGACCGGTACAGTGTCGTTACCCTGTGCCAGACCCTGGGGGTTCACCGAAGTGGCTTCTACGCGTGGCTGAAATAGCCCGTATCGCCACGCCAGCAGGAGGACGAACGACTGACCGGATTGGTCAAGCAATCCTGGCTGGAAAGTGGTGCTGTCTACGGTTATCGCAAGATCCATCGCGACCTTCGTGACGCAGGGTAAGCCTGCGGCAAGCACCGTGTGGCCAAATTAATGAGGCGGGAAGGGCTGCCGGGCTATCAACGCCGCAAGGGGCATTATGGAGGCAAGAGCCCACAGGCTGCTCCAAACACGCTGGCACGTCAGTTTAAGGTGCCAGCCCCCAACATCTCCTGGGTGACTGACATTACCTACATTCGCACTCAAGAAGGGTGGCTGTACCTGGCGGTGGTGCTCGACCTGTTCTCTCGCCAGATCGTCGGCTGGGCGATGAAGCCACGCATGACGGCAGACTTGGCGGTGGATGCACTCTTGATGGCCGTCTGGCGGCGCAAGCCCAAGCAGCCGGTACTGGTGCACTCGGATCAGGGCAGCCAGTTTACCGGTGGTGAATGGCAGGACTTTCTGAAGGCCCACAACCTAAGTTGCAGCATGAGCCGACGTGGCAACTGTCACGATAACGCTGTCGCCGAGAGCTTCTTTCAGTTGCTCAAACGGGAGCGGATCAAGCGCAGGATTTACGCGACAAGAGACGAAGCCCGCAGCGACGTATTTGATTATATCGAAATGTTTTACAACCCAATCAGGCGCCATGGTTCCAATGATGGGTTGTCGCCGGTAGAGTTTGAAAGGCAGTTTATTTTTCAGCAACAAAGTGTCTAGAAAACCAGGGGCGATTCAGTTAACCAGTCATTCATTTTCATATCCTCTTTGATTTACTATATTTCTAAAATAGTCGAATCATTGAGGTGGTCAAGATAATTCTGGTATTATCGAAATATGTTCCATCAAGGAGAGTGAGCTATGGAGTTGGAAGAGGTTGCCAAGGCATTGAAAGAGCTGGGTCATCCGACCCGGTTGTTCATTTTCAAGCATTTGGTCAAGGTGGGAGAGCAGGGCCTGCCTGTCGGAGAGTTGCAAAAGCAGCTCGCCATTCCCGCATCGACCCTGAGCCACCACATTGCCGCGCTGGTCTCGGTGGGTCTGGTCAAGCAGAACCGGGAGAGTCGTACCCTGCTGTGCGTCTCTCAATACGAAGTGCTGGAAGAGATCATCGCGTTTTTCCGTGAAGAGTGTTGTGTAAACAGCAACTGTACCTAAATACATCAATAGCAAGGTCTGGGTGGGTTGATCATTTCAACTGTTCTTGTATAGTTGTACTCATGAAGTGAATGACGAGGTTCAAATGAATAAAGATACAGCCACTAAAGTCTTCGAGTCTCTCGCATCCGGTATCCGCCTCGATGTATGGCGTCTGCTGGTCAAGGCAGGGCTGGAGGGGATGGTCGCTGGCCAGCTTGCCAGTGAACTGGATATCGCCCCGAACACTCTTTCATTCCATCTGAAAGCCATGCTGCATGCAGGCCTTGTCTCGGTGGAGCAAGAGGGCCGTTTCTTGCGTTACCGCGCCAATATTCCCCTGATGCTCGACTTGATCGGTTACCTCACCGAGGAGTGCTGCGCCGGTCATCCGGAAGCCTGCGGGGTGATGAGGGCGGAGTCTGGCTGCTCACCCCATGTATTGCCTGCGCAGCCATGCTGCAATAAGGAGTAGACCATGAGACTGATACAAGTATTCGACCCGGCCCTGTGCTGCTCCAGCGGCGTCTGTGGCACAGATATTGACCAAAATCTGGTGATCTTCGCTGGCGATGCCGAGTGGCTCAAGCAGCAGGGGGGATCTCTATATCGCTTCAATTTGGCTCAGCAACCTCTGGTATTCGCCGAGACCCCGGCAGTGGCTTCCTTTCTGGAACTGTCCGGGGAAGAAGGATTACCGGTGACGCTGGTTGATGGCCAGGTGGTGCTCACCGGTCGCTATCCCAGCCGCGCTGAACTGATCCGCTATGCAGGACTGGAGCTACCGAAAGCACCAGAAAGTGATGGTGCCGAAGGTGAACAGCCAGCAGCCGAGTCCAACAAAGCCGGTGCCATCAAAGGGATCGTCAAGAGTGGATGCTGCTCCGGCAGCAGTGGTTGCTGCTAAGCGTCATCGCCTGGCTGGTAAGTTCTCTGTTCGGTTAATTGCCTCGTTCTTCCTGATAGGAGTCTCTCATGTCCCCGTTGCTGAACTACTCGTTTCTCAATGATGCGCCCCCGTTTCTCTTTTTCACCGGTAAAGGTGGGGTGGGTAAAACCTCGCTGGCCTGTGCCAGTGCGGTTGCCTTGTGTGGTAGTGGCAAACGGGTACTGCTGGTCAGCACGGATCCGGCATCAAACGTAGGCCAGGTGTTCGATACCCAAATAGGCAACAGCATTACCGCCATCGCGGCAGTCAGTGGGTTATCAGCACTGGAGATAGACCCGCAAGCCGCCGCAAAAGCCTATCGCGAACGTATCGTTGGCCCGGTGCGCGGCAAGCTGCCCGACAGCGTGGTGCGCAGCATTGAAGAGCAGCTCTCCGGTGCCTGCACCACAGAGATCGCCGCCTTTGACGAATTTACCGCCCTGTTGACCGACAGCAGCCTGGTGGGGGAATACGACCACATCGTGTTCGATACGGCACCGACCGGCCATACCATCCGTCTGTTGCAATTGCCAGGGGCATGGAGCGAGTTTCTGGAGCAGGGCAAAGGCGATGCTTCCTGTCTGGGGCCGTTGGCGGGACTGGAAAAACAGCGTAGCCAATACGCAGAGGCCGTGGCTGCCCTTTCCGATGCGGGGAAAACCCGGCTTATTCTGGTCGCCCGGGCGCAAGCCTCAACCTTGCGAGAGGTGGCGCGTACCCATGACGAACTGGCCGCTATCGGCCTTGCCAATCAGCAACTGGTCATCAATGGCATCTTCCCGCAAAGCGAGCTGGCGGATGACCTCCTGGCGACAGCCGTATGGCAACGTGAGCAGCAGGCGATGGCTGATATGCCAGCGCTGCTGGCAAGGCTGCCACAAGACAAAGTGCCGCTGTTGGCGACCAATCTGGTTGGGGTCGATAGCCTGCGCCAGTTACTGGGTGCAGCACCGGTCACTGGGACTGATGAGGTTGAGATCGCAACCGCTGAACCACATCCTGGCTTGAAGCAACTGGTCGATGAATTGGCCAGTGATGGCCACGGGCTCATCATGCTGATGGGCAAGGGCGGTGTGGGTAAAACGACCCTGGCTGCGGCAGTGGCCGTTGAGCTCGCCAGTCGGGGGCTACCGGTTCATCTCACTACGTCAGATCCCGCAGCCCATCTGGGAGAGACCCTGGCTGGCGCCTTGCCCAGCCTGGAGGTCAGCCGTATCGATCCCCACGCCGAGACCGAGCGTTACCGTGCTCAGGTGCTGGCCACCAAGGGGGCGAGTCTGGATGCCCAGGGTCGCGCCCTGCTGGAAGAAGATTTGCGTTCCCCCTGCACCGAAGAAATTGCCGTGTTTCAGGCCTTCTCGCGGATCATTCGTGAGGCGGGCAAGCGCTTCGTGGTGATGGATACCGCCCCCACTGGCCATACCCTGCTGCTGCTCGATGCGACCGGTGCCTATCACCGGGAGATTGCCCGTCAGATGGGGGGCAAGGGGATGCACTTCACCACTCCCATGATGCAGCTGCAAGACCCGAAACAGACCAAGGTGATGATCGTCACCCTGCCCGAACCCACTCCGGTACAGGAGGCGGCCAACCTGCAAGTCGACCTGCGCCGCGCCGGTATCGAGCCCTGGGCCTGGGTGGTCAATCACATGCTGGCCCCAGCCAGCGTCACCTCGCCACTGCTGGCCCAGCGAGCGTATCGCCAGCAGCCCCATATCGAAGCGGTCAAGCAGGAGCATGCGAAGCGTTATGCCGTGGTGCCCTTGCAGGCCGTCGAGCCAGTGGGCGTGAAAGCGCTGCAAGCGCTGTGTCACCCTGTCCACAGGGCAGGGTGACATGCACCCGCGCGAGTTTACTGCCAAGGTGCAACCAACAGGGGCATTTGCCCGGGTTGAGTCCTTTGTTTCATCCAACCCTCATGGAGTCTTTGATGAGTACCAACGCCTGCTGCGATCTGCCCGTCAGCAAAAAAATGAGTTTTCTCGACCGTAATCTGACCCTCTGGATCTTTGTCGCCATGGCCATAGGGGTCGGGATTGGCTATCTGTTCCCCCAAGTGGCTCAGTGGAACGAGGCAATGTCGGTCGGCACCACCAATGTGCCGCTCGCCATCGGCCTTATCCTGATGATGTATCCGCCGCTGGCCAAGGTGAACTACGGCACCATGGGCGCCATGACCCGCGACCGTCAGGCGATCACCCTCTCACTGGTAATGAACTGGTTGGTTGGCCCCATTCTGATGTTTGTCATCGCCCTGACATTCCTGCATGACTACCCGGACTACATGGTGGGCCTGATCCTGATCGGTCTGGCACGCTGCATCGCCATGGTGCTGGTGTGGAACGATCTCGGCGGTGGCAGCAAGGAGTACGGTGCGGGCCTGGTGGCGCTCAACAGCGGTTTTCAGATCCTCACCTACAGCTTCATGGCCTGGTTGTTTATTACCGTACTGCCGCCGCTGTTTGGTTTGCAGGGCTTCGCAGTGGATATCACCATGCTAGATATCGCCGAAAGTGTGCTGATCTATCTTGGCATTCCCTTCCTGGCAGGCTTCCTGAGCCGTCACTATCTGGTCAAGGCGAAAGGGGAGAAGTGGTACACCGAGCGTTTTATTCCGGCTATTTCTCCCATCACGCTGATCGCCTTGCTGGCCACTATCGTGCTGATGTTCAGCCTCAAGGGCGAGATGATCGTCGAGTTGCCGATGGATGTGCTGCGGGTTGCCGTGCCTCTGGTGGTCTATTTCGTGCTGATGTTTTTCACCAGCTTCCTGGTTGGCAAGAAGCTGGGTATTCCCTACGACAAGAACGCTTCCATCGCCTTTACTGCCACCGGTAACAACTTCGAGCTGGCCATTGCAGTCTCCATCGCCGTGTTCGGGTTGAACTCGGATCAGGCGTTCGCCGGTGTGATCGGCCCGCTGGTGGAGGTGCCGGTCTTGATCGCTCTGGTCAATGTGGCGCTTAGAATGAAACGCAACTATCTCAACGCAGAGGCTTAATCATGAATAACACCCAGATCACCATTTACCACAACCCGGCCTGTGGCACCTCCCGCAATACGCTGGAGCTTATCCGTAACTCAGGCGTTGAGCCGACCGTTATCCACTATCTGGAGACACCGCCGAACCGTGAGACCCTGGTTGCATTGATTGCCGCCATGGGCATGCCGGTGCGCGATTTGCTGCGCAAGAACGTGCCGCCTTTTGAAGCGTTAGGGCTGGCCGAGGAGCGATTCAGCGATGACGAGTTGATTGACGCCATGCTGGCGCATCCCATTCTGATCAACCGCCCCATCGTGGTGACGCCGCTTGGCACCAAGCTGTGCCGTCCATCAGAAGTGGTGCTCGATATCCTGCCGAACCCTCAGCAAGGGGCCTTCACCAAGGAGGATGGCGAGCAGGTGGTAGATGCACAGGGAAAACGCATCAAGTGACCCGTCCAACCGGTGCGCCACCTTGCCTGATGACGGCATGGCAACAGCATGAACATGAGCTCTATGGGTGGCTACTCAAGCAATCTGGCAGCCCGATGGATGCCGATGACCTGTTGCAAGAGACCTTCTTGCGGGCAATCCGCCAGCAGGGCAAGTTCTGCGCCATCGAGAATGCCAGGGCTTGGCTGTTTGACGTCGCCAGGCATCTGGTGATTGATAGAAGCCGAAGATTACGCCCGTTGCTGCCACTATCTGACGAGTTGGCCATGCAGCAGGGTGAGCTTGATGCTGTCGACTCTTTGGCGGGCTGTTTACCCAGAGTGCTGGAGAAGCTTGCTCAGGCTGATCGGGATATTCTCAGACACTGTGATTTGGATGGCATGAAGCAGGCGGATTATGCCGCCCGATACGGTTTGACCCTTGCCGCCGTCAAGTCTCGTCTGTTGCGAGCCAGGGAGCGCTTGCGTCAGCAGCTCTCTCTTGACTGTCAGGTCAGGTTGGATAGCTCGGGGCGGGTCTGCTGCTTCACCCCGGCGGTGAAGTAAGCCATGAACGCTATTCAGCAAAAAGGCCAAGGTGTTCTCCTTGGCCTTTTCTTTATTTTTTCTTGGCTTCGGCCAGCTACTCATCCTGGGTTTCCTGGTTGGCTGCCTTGACCGTCATGCCATTGGGGCCTGCCCGATATGGCTGAACTGGTTTGCCATGTTGGCGTCTCAGGGGGAGATGAGTACCAGGCAACCCGATGTTGCGGTTCGTGAGTCAATATTCAGGAGTGAATGATGAGTTCTCTTGGCATTCAGAAAATCAGGGATGATGCAGTCGAGTGGGCATTAACCCATGGTGTCGCTTTTAAAGAGTCGCTCTATTCTGCCGTGCATACCCCGTTTACCCTGACGCCTACCCCGATCCGCCGGGGAGAGTACCAGCATTTGAAAAGTGCGGCTCAGATCTTGAGCAAACTGATCTATGCCGTCTCTGAGGATCATGGTTTTTTATACGATGCCATTCACCCCATCACGGCAGGCGACCCCTTCTTCTCTGCGCTGCTTGGCATGCATCAACAGATCCACTCATCTGCCACCAAGGCACCCCGGCTGCCACTGCTTATCATGCGCAGCGACTTTATGGACGATCAGCGCGATGGCCACAAGCTGGTCGAGTTCAATGGCATCGCCGCGGGTATGGGGCCATTTGGTCAGCGAATACATGAACTGCACCACTATCTACAGCGGCAATGGCCTGCTGAATATGGGCAGTTGTCACCCGAGGCGATGGGGGAGCTTGTCGGCAATGACGCCATTGAAGGATTGTCAGCATGCATTGCCGAGGCCACTTTCAGGATCAAGCGCGAGTTTGGCGACCCTGGCCCGGCAAGGTTTCTGATGATTGTGCAGGAGCGTGAAAACAATGTGTTTGATCAACACCTGCTTGAGCTGGCTCTCCAGCGCAAAGGAATTGAGACCCGGCGCAGAACCTTTCGTGAACTGCATAATCAGCTGAGCACGGGCGCCAACAACAGGTTGATCCTCGATGGTGTCGGCCCCCTCGATACCGTCTATCTGCGGGCCGGATACCAATATTCGGATTATGAGGCAGCCGATTTCAACGAGCAGAGATGCTGTCAGGCGCTGATGGCGACCCGTGTGTGGATTGAGCGACACAGAGTCGCCGTCAATGCCACGGTCGCCCAGCAATTGGCGACCAGCAAGCGAGTACAAATGCTGCTGTCGCGTTTGGGAGAAGAGGGATTCGCTGCATTTGGCCTGACCTCGCAAGAGGCTGACACAGTAAGAGGCGTGTTGGGGGAAATGCATCCTGTTACCACTGAGAGCATCCACTTTGTAAAAGCAGCGCCCTCCGATAGCTGGGTACTTAAAAACCAAGGGGAAGGCGGTGGGCATTGTCTATTTGGGGCAGACATCCTGGCAAAATTGGCCACGCTGGAGCCCCGGGAATATCAGGCCTGGGCATTGATGGGCCGATTACATCCCGTTCCCAGAGGGATGCCAGCCTGGATAGTGCGTAAAGGAGAGCTGCATCGGGTGACGGATTTGATCAGTGAGCTGGGGATGTTCACTGTTCAGAGCGATGGCCATCCTGCCAGCGCGGCGCAGAGCTTTGCTGGATATCTTCTCCGTAGCAAATCGGCCGGATCGACAGAAGGAGGCGTTCATAGCGGGCAAGGAGTCCTGGACTCGCTGGTATTCAGTGATTGATGGCGCGAATAGCTGGGTGAAAACCGAGAGAACGCGGCGCTGGTAAAAAAAACGGAAAATATGCGCATCCTTTGCAGACATGCAACGTCTTCTGGATAACACCGATGTTGATGGAGCCATTATGTTTCAGATTTTCACCGACCTCGCCAGCTGGCTGGTCTATCAGCAGTTGGGACTGAGCCCACAAACCAGGCTGGGGGATGCGCTGCATTTCTTCGTGGAGGATGTGAGCAAGATCTTTGCTCTGTTGCTGGTGATGATCTACATCGTGGCCATGCTGCGGGCCTCTCTGAATGTCGAACGGGTGAGGGACTATCTGGCTGGCAAGCACAGAGGGTTGGGCTATCTTCTTGGCTCCGGCTTTGGTGCCATTACCCCCTTCTGCTCCTGTTCGAGTATCCCGGTGTTCCTCGGCTTTACCTCAGCCGGTATTCCGCTCGGGATCACCATGGCCTTTCTCATTACCTCACCGCTTATCAACGAAGTGGCCGTCCTGTTGCTGGTCAGTCTGCTGGGCTGGAAGTTCACCCTGATTTACGTGGTGGTCGGCATGGCGGTTGGCATGCTGGGTGGGGCGTTTCTGGACAAGATCAAGGCCGAGCGCTGGCTGGCCGATTTTGCCGCCGAGGCCCTCAAGCAAGGGCAGCATCAGCAAGGCGATATCGTCCAGCCGCATGCCGATGCCCCGAGCCTCTCGCTGGCCAAGCGCCATGCCTTTGCCAAAGAGGAAACCCTCACCATCTTCAAACGGGTGTGGCTCTGGGTCATTGTCGGTGTGGGGCTCGGTGCCGCGCTTCATGGCTTTGTGCCTGATGGTTGGCTTGCGGCTCACCTTGGGGCCGGTCAATGGTGGTCAGTTCCGGCTGCCGTGCTGATCGGCATTCCCCTCTACTCCAATGCGACCGGGGTGATCCCGGTGATGGAGAGCCTGATCGTCAACGGCTTGCCCATCGGCACCACACTGGCATTTTGCATGAGCACGGTGGCGGCCAGTTTTCCTGAATTTATTCTGCTCAAACAAGTGATGAAGTGGCCATTGCTGGGCACCTTGCTGCTGGTGCTGCTGGTCTCCTTCACGCTGGTTGGGTGGGTGTTTAACTTCGTATCGCCGTTAATTTCTTGATGAGGAGTGTGAGATGAAACAGGTAAAAGTGCTGGGCATGGGCTGCGCCAACTGCAAGAACACCGTTCAACTGATCCAGCAGGTGGTGGATGAGCTGGGGGTCGAGATCCAGCTTGAGAAAGTCGAGTCCTTGCCCGAGATCATGAAGTACAAGGTGATGTCTACGCCAGCTGTCGTCATCGATGACAAGGTGGTACATGCAGGTGGGATCCCGGCCAGAGAGGCAGTGCAAAGCTGGTTTTAAATCGATAAGAAACAGGTGTTCAGGGAGGCAGCATGGCCTCCCATTTTTATAAATAAATTGTTTTTAATCATGTCGTTATAAACACCATGGCGGTGTCTTTGGATGATGTCTCTTGGCTGTACCTTGCCTGAGTTTTCACAAGCACGAGGGACGCTAGGGGCGGTGCGCGTTTCATTGATCCCCATCGAATGCAGGTACTCACACATACATTAAGGTTTTTGCGTATTTCTTTGATCATACCCACATCATCATCATTGGTATGGGCCTATGGTTTTTGGATAACTCACCGAGATGAAGGAGTATCCGTATCATGATGCAAACTCATGAAATTGAGCAGATGTGTGTCGTTGCCAAAGGTCCCAATCATGGGCCTGCCCCGATCCCTCAGGAGGGGCAGTGGATCAAGGTCAAAGAGGTGACCGATGTGTCCGGCCTCACTCATGGGGTGGGTTGGTGTGCCCCTCAGCAGGGGGCATGCAAACTCACGTTAAATGTCAAAAACGGCATTATCGAAGAGGCGCTCATTGAAACAATTGGCTGCACCGGAATGACGCACTCCGCAGCCATGGCTGCCGAGATCCTTCCTGGCAAGACCATTCTGGAAGCCATGAACACGGACCTGGTTTGTGATGCCATCAACGTTTCGATGCGGGAGCTGTTTTTACAAATCATCTACGGGCGTAGCCAGACTGCCTTCTCTGAAGGGGGGCTCCCTATTGGTGCGGGTCTGGAAGACCTGGGTAAAGGGTTGCGCAGTGTGACCAGCACCATGTACGGCACAAATCTGAAAGGCGCCCGCTATCTGGAGATGGCAGAGGGATATGTCACTGAATTGGCGCTTGATAGCGACAATGAAATCATCGGGTACAAGTTTGTTCAGCTTGGCGTGATGATGGATCACATATCGAAAGGTATGGGGGCTGAGGATGCACTACGGAAGGCAACGGGCACTTATGGCCGGTTTGCCGAGGCAGTTAAAACTATCAACCCGCGCAAAGAATAAGGACAAGACCATGGCACTCTTTGAAGGATACGAGAGACGTATCGCACAGATCACCCCATTCCTTGCCAGTTATGATATCGCCTCGCTGGAGGCCGCCGAACAGATTTGTCTGAAGCAAGGCGTCGATGTCAGGGCAATCGTCAAATCCATCCAACCCATTTCGTTTGAAAATGCTGGCTGGGCCTATCTGATTGGCGCCGCAGCGGCACTGAAAAAAGGTCAGGTATCGGCAGCTGACATCGCACAGACCCTGGGCGAAGGTTTGCAGGCTTTCTGTATCCCTGGCTCTGTCGCCGACGATCGCCAGGTGGGGATTGGGCACGGCAACCTGGCGTCAATGTTACTGCGTGAAGACACCGACTGTTTCGCCTTTTGTGCGGGCCATGAATCATTTGCCGCGGCAGAAGGGGCGATCGGTCTGGCTCGTTCAGCAAATAATGCCCGGACAAATCCGCTACGCGTCATTCTGAATGGCTTGGGAAAAGATGCAGCCCAGATTATTTCGCGGGTCAATGGTTTCACCTACGTTCAGACCGAGTTTGATTACACCACCGGCAAGCTCAATATTGTTCGTGAGAAGGCCTATTCGGCAGGGGAGAGAGCGGCGGTTCGCTGTTATGGCGCGGATGATGTACGTGAAGGTGTGGCTATCATGCACCATGAGCAAGTCGATGTCGCCATCACGGGCAACTCCACCAACCCCACGCGCTTCCAACATCCGGTGATGGGTGTCTACAAAAAAGAGCGTCTGCTTGAGGGCAAGAAATTCTTCTCTGTGGCATCAGGTGGCGGCACAGGTCGGACACTTCACCCGGACAATATGGGGGCTGGGCCAGCTTCTTATGGCATGACCGACACGATGGGGCGTATGCACTCGGACGCCCAGTTTGCCGGTTCCTCCTCGGTTCCTGCCCATGTGGAGATGATGGGGTTGATCGGCATGGGGAATAATCCCATGGTGGGCGCCTCTGTCGCGGTTGCCGTTGCGCTGGAGCAGGCAATGAAAGCATAAAACATGATGGTTGATTGATGCCGCCACTGATCAGATATGGATGAGTGGCGGCATATTAAATTTATGTAGAATAATTTGGTTTCATCTAATTACCTGAATCTCGTTCGCCAGACATGCCAAATTCTATCGGTATTAATGTATAGAATACGCTGGCCTTATTATTTTTAAGTGCATCAAACATAAGGTTGACTTCGCTCTCCGTTACTGCGAGTGTTACTTCCAATGGTTGGTCTGATAGTTCGAAAAAATGAGCAGAGTGTAACCGACGATCATGTCCCAACCCTTCATTAGCCGCTAATAATGTTGCTCCCTGGATACCGAGGTTTTTCGCTTGTTCAACCAACCATTGTGCTAATGGTTTACCCTGTATTGAACGATCTTGCCTAGTGTAAAAAGTTAATTGATAGCCGTTCATAAATTCTCCAGTCATAGACGTTGCAACATAGACATCGACCACATTCCTGCAATGGTCATCACCAGTGAGCCGATTACATGAACACCAATGGCGGCCCCGGCCCAGACGAATCGTCCCGCTTGCAGTAATGAACTCACTTCGGCAGAAAATGTGGAGAAGGTGGTTAACCCACCGAGAAAGCCGGTGATCACCAGCAGGCGCCATTCAGGGGAGAGGGCCGGATTTGCCGAAAAGAACGCGATAGCGATTCCAATCAGATAGCCTCCCAGCAAGTTTGCAATGAGAGTCCCCGGGGGAATTGTGGGAAAGAGTGCATTGAGCGCTGTTCCCAATAACCACCTTGATATGGCGCCTAGTGAGGCACCACAACTGATGGCTAGAATCGAATTAAGCATATCATTTCGTCCTTTAGTGCTGAGACTCCAGGACAGTGGTGCATATAGCTACGCAGCCCTGACCTGGACTGAAACGTAGGCATCATTAGCCACAGTGGCGGTTTGTGTGCTTATGCATATGGAGGAATGCCATCTCCATGCACATTGTATCTCGCATTCAAAGAAAGTCCATCTTGCCTATCTGGCGATGAATATCGAATCTAGTTATATTTATCTAACGGATAGACAAGTACAGGGGTACGAAGTGTTTTGATAAGCTGAGTCGCTAGTGAATAGTCGATCAAGTGTTGATGGTGGCCAATAACTAACAAGTTTATTTCGTGTTGCTCTAACAGGGTTTGAAGGTCATTGCTGATATCATCGGTCAATAGCGTTTCTATCTCGGGCATTATGTCTGTGCTTAATCGCCATTCATTTATCTTTTGTCTTATCGCTCGTTCTCGGTCACTGATTGAACTGCGTATATCCACGTTAAGAACGCGAGCATTTTCTTTTTGATTGAAAATGACATGGACTAAAGTCAATTTCCCATTTAATGTTTTTGCCAACGCTGTTGCATACTGGAAGAGAACATGTTCTCCATCCACCCCTTGCAACATAAGCATGATGTTATCTCTCACAATGCTACCCATCTGTTTGTTTTAAACTCAGAGTTTAGCTATATCAACAAGCCCTATAATAATCAAGCCTGCACTAATCATAATTCGTAAGATAATGATTTTTTATAACATGAACCAAACTTAAATAGTTATTCCGGTTTGGTGAATTCGTATCGAAGAGTCTTGGATATATGCCTATCGGTTTTGGTCTTGCATCAACAGAGTGACTTGGATAGCCATGGATTTACCATTCTGTATCGAGCTCGTTCATATATTCCAGAGTGGCAGCCCGTGCAAATAGATGAAGATATCTTGCTTGGACATAAATCACCGCTGATGGGGGCATCGGGGCAACATTCAGCAGTGGAGTCGAAGCGGGTATACCTCTGCGGAGAAACAGCGGTTGATCCTGTGGGCGAAAGAATAGAAGCCATACCGCAAGTGGATTGCGCTGCTCGGCCTGTATACCGGCGCGAGAGCCAATAAGATCTGTCAGCTGTACGCGGGCGATGTGCAGCAGGTCGATAAGGTGTGGTGCCTGAACATCAGGAATAACCGTCCAGACCAGCAGCTCAAGACGGCTAAAAGTGCTTGCCTGATCCCGATTCACTCCTCGCTGATTGCTGGTGGCTTTATCGACTTTGTGCAGGAAAGAGCAGGGGCTGTTGTTCCCTGAGTTACCTCATCGACAAGACGGTGACAGCCATCTCTGTGGCAGTGGTTCAGTCATCAGCGCCCCGTAGACAAAGACTTCCACAGCCTGCGGCATACCGTGGCAAACACGTTCAAGGATCATGGTGTATCGCTACAGTATGCGGCGGCGAGCTTGGGGCATACCAAGGGTGCCATCAGTGCTCGAACATCCGATCAGGGCTATATCCTGGATGGTTTTTTATAACAGGGTAAAACTACTGGCCTATCAGTGTCGTGGCTCAGCCACTCTGATGCAGTTACGGCCGGATGACTTGGCGGTGTAGAGCGCGGAATCAGCGAGTTTTACCAGCTCTGATGGCTGCCGGTGATCCGATGGCCTGAGGCAGGCGACACCCATGCTAACGGTTACCAGGCCGGTGGCATTCTGTGCGTGTGGCTGCGCCAGTGCAAAAATGAGCCGCTGTATGTGTTGGGCAATCTCGTAGGCGGATTGATGCTCGACATGTGGCAACAGGATGACAAATTCCTCTCCGCCGTAGCGGGCTACCAACTCCCCCGAGCGGCGTCCGGATTGTGCCAGGGTATGGGCCAGCAATCGAAGGCACTCGTCACCGGCAACGTGGCCATAGAGGTCGTTGAACTGCTTGAAATGATCGATGTCGAGCATGATGAGTGCAATTGGCATCTCGGTATGCAGGCAGCGCTCCCAGGCCTGGTTCAATGAGTTGTCGAACAGACGGCGGTTACCAATGTTGGTAAGCCCGTCGGTATTGCTGAGCGCTTCCAGTTTCCGGTTCGCTTCCGCCAGCTCTTTGGTTCTGAGTTCGATAATGAGCTCCAGTTCATGCTGGCGCTCCTCCAGATTGGTCATCGGGTAAATCTCGTTCTCGCGAGCCAGACCGTAAGGGATGGAGATACTGCTGTGAGCAATTTTCCATTCCATGGCTTCATGCCGAAAGATCAGCACCAGCCGGGCAGTTTGCCGAGACAGGATGGGTTCTGATTTTGGTAGATGGATATGGAAGAAGGCGGTGACAGCCACCACGTCAGCGGCCAGATCTTGCAGGGCTACATCGAGTATGTCCAGGCGGATCCTGTCCGGGATCTGGGCAAAATCGCGGCGAGTTATCCGAACCCACTCTTCTCGATTGGTAACCAGAACATCGCTGCTGCCTGCAAAACCGCTGAAATTGTCGCTAAAACGTGTTGTGAGCCGGTCATCCCGTGATGAATACATCTCGATGTACTCATCAAACAGTGAGCGGATCAACTGTTCCCGTTCAGTGGTCATTGCGCTGGATCCATGTGAAGTGGTCACGTTCTTTCAAACGTTCAAGTTAATGATAGTTAAGTTTGTTATTTGATTTGGCTATCTATCTTGATTTTTCTCGATTTCTTGTTCGATTTCCTCAATTGGCAAGTGTCCGTGGGGTCAGCCATAAACCCTGCCACAAACAAGGCTCCATGGAGAGGATTATCATGGCTGTCGGGTGAATCTCCTCTTCAGATCTATTGCGCATCGGGTTGACCACCGGTGTCAGACAGGCGGGGCTGCGTGCAGATCCCCAGACTGCACGCATCAGGTCACCCCATGTGCCTCGCGGCGATCAATGGTTGGCGAGATAGGGGCTGATATCCACCTCGTCGATGAGCTCCGGGTTCATGTAACGCTCGGCATAGCGCAGGTAGACGCCGGAGCGGAGAAAGAGAGCAAACAGTTCGGGGTCGATATGGTGATCCTGCTGCATGAATCCCATGATGCGGATCGCCTCCGAAAGGGACTTGGCTTTCTTGTAGGGGCGATCGCCGGCGGTCAGCGCTTCAAAGATATCGGCGATGGCCATCATGCGGGCGGGGATGCTCATCTCGTCCCGTTTCAGTCGCTTGGGATAACCGTTGCCATCCATCTTCTCATGGTGTCCCCCTGCGATTTCCGGCACCTGTTTCAGGTTGGCGGGGAAGGGGAGTTTTTCGAGCATGATGATGGTCTGGATCATGTGCTCATTGACCTTGTAGCGCTCCTCGTCGGTGAGGGTGCCTCGGCGGATGGCGAGGTTGTAGAGCTCGCCGCGGTTATAGAGGTATTCGGGGGTGTTGACCTGAAATCCCCAGGGGTTGTCAGGGGCAAGGCGATCGCGGTTGCTGCGGGTGAAGAGGTGATCCGGCCGATCGGCCAGCAGTGGTTCGGTGACCGGCAGCGGTGACGCCGCGACCCGCTGTTTGCGCGCCAGCTCATCCTGAGAGATGCCAATCCGATCGGAGAGCGTGCGCTGCCAGGTACGGCCTGCGATCTGCTGCAACCTTGTAATATCCTCCGTGGCCATAAATTCGCCCCCCTCGTTGCAGCGAGCGATGAAGGCAAACTCCTCATCCAGTTGTTGCCACTGCTGTTGCAACGTGGCCTGTAACGCGAGGTCATCACCCCCATGGAGTCGCGCCTGCCAGTAGGCAATCTCGGCATCCCGTTTCAGCACTTCAAAGCGCATCCTGACCTCGTGAATGCGATCGCACAGAGTTTCCAGCTTGGTGGCCTTGTCGACCACAAACTCCGGGGTAGTGACTTTGCCGCAATCGTGCAGCCAGGCCGCGATATGTATTGCTTCCCACTGTTTTTCATCGAGCGAGAAGTGCTGGAATGGCCCCTCCCGGGCCTCACATGCCGCTTCTGCCAGCATCTTGGTCAGTTCGGGGACTCGTTGACAGTGGCCACCGGTATAGGGGCTCTTGGCATCGATAGCCCCTGCGATGAGCTGGATAAAGGCTTCCAGCAGATTGCGCTGCTCCTCCAGCAGTCGCTGGGTAGTCAGCGCCACGGCGGCGGTGGAGGAGAGCGCTTTGACAAAGGCCATCCGCTGCGGAGTCAGGGACTTCTTCCGTTCATCGATCAGAAACACCAGGGTGCCGAGCAGTAGGCCATCACGGTTTTTCAGGGCTATCGGCCAGAAGGTCAGCGGCGTGTCGCTCTCCTCGATGTAGGGGAACAGGATCTGCAATTCGCTGGAGACCAACGCAACCGGTTCCAGTTCCACCCCTTGCAAGCTCTGGAACAGTGGATGTGTTGGCTGATTGAGGGTTCCGATACTGTGGGTCGGCGTTTGCTCCTGCACCTCGCCATTCCAGCACAACCCCGCCAGATCCAGCGTCTTGTTGCCGCTATCGGAGAGATAGAGCATGCAGCCTGTTGCACCGGTCAGTTGCTGCATTTCGGTGAGCAGCCGCACCAGCAAGCGGGGGAAACTGGTCTCGCTGGAGAGGGAGGTGGAAAGCTGCAAAAAGCGCTGAATGGTCGATTTCATGTCGCCCATGGCCTGGGAGAGATCGATGATTTCAGCAATATAGGTGTTGACCCTGACTGGCTCGTTGAAGTCGAAGTGGGCTATTTTTCCTGCTTCTTGTGTCAGGGCATCGAGGGGCCTGGCGGCGGTTCTGGCCAGCTTGATGGCCGCGAACAGCGCAAGGATCAGGAAGATACCCGACAGAAGGAAGGTCTGATTGCGAATGGTGATGGCCTTGGCCAGCAGTTCATCGACAGGCGCGGCAATCCAGAGTGATAGCCGTGATTCATCCGCTTCCGGCAGCTCAACATGCATACCTTGCCAATCGCGCTCTTCTGATTGAAACGTCAGTTTATCCATATGCTGACGTTGGCTGGCATCGATCAGATGTTGCAGCATGGGAAGGTCGGCTTCAGTGACTTTGGCTAGCCGATATGCCCCCTTCTCACCGTGAATGATCATCCCGCCTTTATGGCTGGTGATCAGCTCCCCCTGCTCATTGACAATGGCCAGCCGCATATTGGGGGTGATCATGGCAGATTTGAGCAAGTGTTCGATGGAACGCAGATTTAGGCTCACTCCGATGATGCCAGCGCCGTTTTGCATCGGTTTGGCAAAGCTCAGGTACATCTCCTGAGAATCGAGCGAAATATAGGGGGGCGTCTGCACCAGTCGTCCGGCCTGCTTGGCCTGAATAAACCAGGGGTGTTCTCTTGCATCAAATGTGAGCCCTGATACCTGTTTGTGCGCGATGATGGCGAGGTTGTCGGCCAGCGCGAAGATATCCGTGAGGGTGGCTGCCTCCAGATGCCGGACACTTTGGACGATCCAGCGGGTATTGGCGGGAGGCGTCAGGTGTTGCACATCGGTGTCGGTCGGCCAGCGCATCAGCCAGAACATATCGCCGTTGTTGTAACCGGCATAGACCCCGTTGGCCGAGGGCTGTCCTGTTAGCAGGGTCGCCATATAGGGGATGTTCGCCATGCGTGCTGCCAGGGTGCCGGCTTCGGTCAGGCGCTGCTGGGCGAGCAGATTGACACTCAGGGCCGAGGATCGGAACAGCCCTTCCAGCTCCTGCGTCGTCAGTTGGCCAATCAGGCTGAATCTCTCTTCCGCCTCATTCATCAACATGGTTTTGGTCTGCTGATATTGGTGACCAAGGGTGATCAGGGCAAACACCAGCAGCAAGCCCAGAAACAGGTGGGCAATGTGGACATACAAGGGGATAACGCGGCGAATGAGATTCATGTTATCTCCTTAATGGATGGGACGGCGGGATGGGACATAAAACAGATAACCCAACGGAATAATGGATGGCTTCATGGTGTTGGCCCTTCTTGCTGCATGCATGAACAATTTCCCATTGTGTTAAACCGCCAGATGACGATGACCAGATGACGATGAATAGCAGGGTGGTGATAAATCCATCGTGTTTTATTCGCGCATCGCAGAAGAGGAAAATAATCCACGGCGATGTCATGGCGGGGCACGAGGACGTGGACCCGGCTCACTCTGGATATGGGTTGAAATCCTCTTTTTGCGGGAAGTGCGCCGAGATATTCAGCAACCGGGTCTCTTCATCGAGCGACACCGTTACGGTGGCGCCATGGGCTTCCAGCATGATTTTGCCATGGTAGCCATTGCGACTGCGCGCATCTTTGTTATCAGAGGAGGGGGATTTATCGAACAGAGACAAGGCGTGGCTGAGATCCAGCAAGGTCGAGCTATCAATATTCAAGATAATGCTGTCAGGATTTTTCAGACAGACAATCTCCACGCAGGAGGAGGGGGTTGCATGTTCGCAGGCGAGTCGTATCAATATTTGAAAGGCGGAATAACAGAGAAATTCGTCACCAGCGATGAACAGCTCGTCATAGAGATAATTTTTGGGTTTGGTCAGCTTGATATCGAGCTTTTTTCCGGCATAGAGATTTTTGAATTGCACCGAGAGCCGGTTGAAAATATCAAAGAGCTGGACTTTACCCGCTTTCAACACAAAGGAGCCGGTTTCAATCTGGTAGATCTCGGAGGCCAGACGGGTCAATGCCAGCGCATCGCCCACCGATTTTCTGGTGATGGAGAGCTGGGTTTTTTGGATCATGTTGAGCGTCGGGTCGCCGGCCAGCTCTTCCAGCAGGTGTAGCGCATTGAGCAGCGGCTCCCGGATTTCATAGCGGATATTGAACTCGAGGCTCTCTTTGAGCGCGTTGAGCTCAAGCATCTGATCGAACTCTTTTTGCAGATCTCTTCTGGCATGCACCAGCCGCATCAGATTGGCAATGCGAAAACGCAGCATCTCGACGTCGATCGGCTTGGTGATAAAATCGACGGCTCCCAGTTTCATCGCCCGTTTACGGGAATAGATATCATCCAGTGCCGTCATAAAGACGATGGGGATGTGCTCTGAGTGGGGATGTTCACGCAAAATTCTGGCGACATCGAATCCGTTCAGGTTGGGCATCATGATATCGAGCAGCACCAGATCGGGTGGATTATCCGACTGGCAGATCCTGATCGCTTTCTCTCCATCCTTGACCAACTTGAGATGAAACTCTTTGCGAAATACCGAGGTGATCAGCATCAAATTATCTGGAATATCGTCAACCACCAGAATGGTGGGGCTGTCCTGATTGCTGGCGACCAGATCGCTGTTGGAAACACGGTGCAAACGGCCGAAGTCGAATTGCGAATGTGGGTGCTGCGATTGATTGGTTGCCAACAGCAGCCGGGTGATCCTGGTTTTAAGGGTATCGGGCTTGAGCGGGGTCAAAATAATGTCAGAGACTTTCGCCTGGACAAATTGTTCGATCAATGGGCGATCGGTCCCTGAGGTCAGGGTCAAAAAAGGCAGTGTGTGGTGAGGTGCCGTGCTGCGGATATTTTTCAGCAGCGTGAGCAGATTCGTAGAGTCTATATCGATATTGCAGATGATCATGGCGGCGGGGCTATCAGCCATGCACCGCTCCAGCGCCTCGACACTCTCCACCACCGTAATCTGGCTTATGCCAATGGCACGTAACTGATGGCAGAGTGCATCGCTGTGCACATTATCTTTTTCCAGCACCAGCGTGGGCCCGGAAATTATTTTTGCTATGTCCATATGGCTATCTGATGTGCCCATCTGTCGCTGTATCCTGCCAGCTCATTTTGAGCATGATAATATAGGGTGCATGACCCTGGTCAATCGATACCTCTGCTACCTTGCGCTGGAAATATCAATCAGCAAGCTGGCACATCCCCCAACGGGATAACGAGATCAATCTGATATCACCACGGCTGTTGGCGCGGACCCTCTTGTGATGCGCGCCGCCGCCACTCTCCCATATCCGCTTTTTCCTTTTATCCGGTTTATCCCTTGCCACGTGCTGGGGCGGGCATGGTGGTGCGCACATTTCAACCGGGTTGTCGTGGCTGCCAGTTCGGGGATCCGTTATGGTGTGAGGAAGGCTGGCAAGGGCCGCCATCCTCCATCTTGGCAGGGAGAGTCACGAGATATGGAACATCTTGCCCCGGACGCAGATCGTCCTCTGGTGCTGCTGGTTGATGATAAAACTGACAGCCACAAGGTGATGAATGGGCTGCTCGGTGAGCGCCTCTATCACCACGTCTTCTCCTGTGAGGTGGCGCTGATGATTGCCGGGCAGAATGAAGAGGCGTGCCGCATACCATGAAATCCCGTCTCTGGCAGATTGCCGCCGTGCTGTTGCTCTCCCTGATGGTGGCCACGCTGGTCGATGCCTTCTATCTGGAGCTGGAGCGGCAGGAGTATCGCCAGTCGCTGGATACCCGCATTCAGCGCGAGGGCGATAATCTGCAGCAACTGACCCTCTCAAGCAAGGGAATGGGGGCGGTGCAGCTGGCTGGCCGCCTCAACCGCGAGATCCAGCAAGCATCACTGCTCGAGCGGGGGGAGCTCACCCCCAGCGAAGCACTACAGGTGCTGGCACAGGGGGTGAAGGCCAATCATGCCTTTGTTACCAATAAAGCAGGGGTGATTGTCCGTGATTGGGATGCGCTTGGCAGGCATGTCGTCGGGCAGGATGTGTCGTTTCGCTCCTATTTCAGGCAAGGGATCCAGGGGCTGGAAACGGTGGATGCCGGGGTCAGCCTCAATACCGGCAAGCGGATGATCTATGTGGCGGCGCCGGTCTCTCACGATCGGGCGCAAGGAAGCGACATTACCGGTGTGGTGGTGGCGCGCTACGAGATGACGCTGCTCGATACCTTTCTGGCCGGGTGGGGCAATGCCATCGGCTTGCTGGTCTCGCCCGACGGGGTGGTGATGGCCAGTAACAAGAGCGACTGGCAAATGGCGGTGGTGGGGCCAAACTCTGCCGTCAGGCAACAGCAGCTCTTTGCCTCTCGCCTCTATGGACACTACTTTGCACCGGATCGCCAACCGGTGATCCTGCCTGCACTCGATGGCAGTGAGGTCAGGATTGGGAAGGATAGCTATCTGGTGAGCCGCATGCCCATCGAGTGGCACGATGCCAAAGGGCAGTGGACGCTGCTGCTGTTGGGCAATGTGGATCTGGCCGTGTCAGGATGGCGGCGAGTGGCCTTGTTCGGTACCGCCCTGTTGATCTGTCTGATCTCTGCGCTGCTTTGGCAGGGGCGGATGTTGCGTCGCCGCAGCATTCGCGAGCGCAACAAGCAGTTTGCCTTCCAGCAGGCGTTGATCGATACCCTGCCACATCCTCTCTTCTATACCGACAATCAGGGCCGCTTGCTGGGGGTAAATCGCGCCTTTACCAGCGCATTTGGTGGTGCCCGCCCGGTCGAGGGCAAGCGGCTGGCGGAGTTGCCGCAACTGGCCGGACTGGATGCGGTGGATGAGGGCAACACCTTGCAGAGGGTGGCGGGCAGTCAGGCCAGAACGCAGCATGAGGTGCGTCTGCTCTCGCCGGATGGCCGCCCGCTGGACATGCTCTATTTTCTCTCCGGGATCGAGCTTGCCGAGAGCGAGCGTAGCGGCGCGGTCGGCAGCCTGGTCGATATCACCCCGATCCGTGCCGCCGAGCAGGCCATGCGGGAGGCCCATGATCGGATTG
The DNA here is from genome assembly GCF_001921245.1 of Aeromonas sp. YN13HZO-058. Taxonomy (NCBI): domain Bacteria; kingdom Pseudomonadati; phylum Pseudomonadota; class Gammaproteobacteria; order Aeromonadales; family Aeromonadaceae; genus Aeromonas; species Aeromonas sp. YN13HZO-058. The sequence goes on from NZ_MQSY01000082.1 coordinate 26,290, forward strand.
CGGCGGATCGCCAGCGGCTGCATGAGAGCGAACAGCGGATCCAGTCCATGGTGCGCAACGTGCCGGGCATGGTCTATCGTTGTCTGCCCCATCACCCCTGGACCATGTTGTTCGTCAGCGACGAGGCGGAAAAATTGACCGGCTATCCCGCCAGCGATTTTGTCGGCGTAGGCAACAGCCGCGATTTTGGTGACTTGATCCATCCCGACGACCTCGAACTGAGCAACCGCAACACCATCGAGGCCATTGCCGAACATCGGCAATATATCAACGAGTACCGCATCTTCGATCGTTGGGGTCAGATCCGCTGGGTCTACTCCATCGGGCTCGCTACCTATGATGCCGAGGGCAGGGCCGTCTATCTGGACGGGATCATCTTCGATTTCAGTGACCGCAAGCAGGCGGAGGCCGCCATGCTCGAAGCCCGACAGATCGCCGAAGATGCCACCCGAACCAAGAGCGAATTTTTGGCCAACATGAGCCATGAGATCCGCACACCGATGAATGCCATCATCGGCATGGCCCATCTGGCGCTGCAAACCAGTCTCTCCCCCGAGCAGCACAACTATGTGAGCAAGATAGACAGAGCGGCGAACAACCTGCTCGGGATCCTCAACGACATCCTCGACTTCTCCAAGATGGAGGCGGGCAAGCTGCAACTGGAACAGGTGGATTTCCGGCTCAACGAGGTGTTCGAGTGGCTGGCTGATCTGACGGCGTTTCGGGCACGGGAAAAGGGGCTGGCGTTGCTGTTCGATCTGGCCGGTGATCTGCCTGACCGTTTGCGCGGCGATCCCCTGCGGCTTGGCCAGATCCTGCTCAACCTGACCAGCAATGCCATCAAGTTCACCGAGCAGGGAGAGGTGATTGTCCGACTGGCCCGCAGTAACGAAAGTGCTGGCGAGATCTGGCTGCAGGGCTGTGTGCAGGATAGCGGTATCGGCATGACGGCCGAGCAGTGCCAGCGTCTCTTCCACTCCTTTGAGCAGGCCGACAGCTCGACCACCCGCAAATATGGTGGCACCGGCCTTGGCCTGGCCATCACGCACAATCTGGTGCAACTGATGGACGGGGAGATCCGGGTGGAGAGCGCCCCGGGGCAGGGTAGCGAGTTTCACTTCCGTATTCGGCTTGCGACCGTGGCGGATCTGGGTCATGAGAAAGAGCAACGTGTGGCCATACAGCTGGCGCCGCAGCGAGTGCTATTGCTGGAGCCGCGCCCTGCTTCGCGAGCGGCCATTCTCCACCAGCTGGCGGCGCAGCCCGTTGAGCTTGTCTGCGCGGACGAGCCCGCCGCGGTGCTGGCACTGCTGCATCAAGGCATCGCGGCGGGCAAACCCTGTGATCGAATAGTGCTGGGCTGGCAGGAGGGGGATAGCTGGTTGCCAGCGGTGCTGCAGGAGGTTGCCTCGCTGGCAGTGCCGCCCGCGATCTTGCTGATCACCTCGGGCGAGCCCGCACTGGTTGCCAGCCATGTTGCTGCGCAGGGGTTGCCGCTCTGTGATGTGCTGGCCCATCCGTTTACCCCGCAGGCACTGTGTCAGGCACTGCGTCAGGCGCAGGGGGGCGACGCCGTGGGGCGGGAGGCGTTATCGGGTGCAAGCCCCCATCATCAGCTGGCGTTGCCCGGTCATGGACTGGCGGGTGCTCGTCTGCTGCTGGTGGATGATAACGACATGAATCGGGAGGTGGCGTTGGCCCTGTTGGGCAAGCAGCAGATCACGCTGGTCTGTGCCTGTGATGGGGCGCAGGCGCTCGCTCTGCTGGCGCAAGATCGCGGCTTTGACGGCATCCTGATGGATTGCCAGATGCCGGTGATGGACGGGTATACCGCGACCCGGTTGATCCGCGCCGATCCGGCGCTGGCCGGGATCCCCATTATCGCCATGACCGCCAGCACCATGGCCGGAGATAAAGAGAAGGCGCTGGCGGCAGGCATGAATGACCACATCGCCAAACCCTTGAATATGCCGCTGTTGCTGGCGACCCTCTCGCACTGGATCACACCTGCCAGACCGCTGGCGGCGGCCAGCAAGTGGCAGGTGACTGACGATGCGACCCCTTGGCAAGGCGTGCCCGGTCTTGATGTGCAACGGGGCATGGCCGTGATGGGGGGCGACAGTGCGCTCTACCGCAATATGTTGCAGCGCTTCTGGCAGGGGCAGCAGGGGTTTGCAGCCAGTTTCCACTCGGCGTGGGTGTCGGATGACAAGGTTACGGCCCGGCGTCTGGCTCACACCCTCAAGGGCAGTGCCAGCACCATAGGGGCGACCGGTGTGGCGGAGCAGGCGGCGCTGCTCGAGCGCGCCTGTGAAGAGGGTGATGATGCAGGGGTTGCAACCCGCTTGCCATCCCTGATGGCCGAGCTGATGCCCCTGCTGTCTGGGCTGGAAGCCGCGCTGGCAGATCCCTCCGTGACGGTGGCAGCCACCCGGGGCATCGATGCCGAGATGCTGGCGGCGCAACTGCAGCAGTTGGGAGCCTTGCTGGCACAGAGCGATGCCCAGGCGTTGGCGCTCTGTCAGCAGATAGAGGCTGAACTGGCTGGCAGCGCATCGCCGCTGCGGGCTGCATTTCAAGAGGTGAGCCAGGCGGTCAACGAGTTCGAGTTCGATCAGGCGCTGCAGTTGCTGGCGCCACTGCTCGGCTGATGATTAACACGCATCTCGTTTGTCATCATCATCCCTGCTAATTTCTTTTGGTCGCCATTGAACAAGAATAATTATCATCTTTATCGATGGGGATGGATATTTACGCTCTGGTTAATTACGCAGGGTGACGTGAAGGTAAATAGTGTGAATGCTGGCGGTAACATCTGTAACCGGATGAGCGAATACATCGCATGTTAAATATGAACACTATGTTATAGGCAGCCTTTCACCTTCTCTTTTCTCTCACAATTAATTTGAATGCAGATTCACGCCGATGCGTAAACATATGCGCGAACGCGATATTTTACTCACCAGCATGCGAGGCAATACAGAGTGGGTGAAGTCATGGTGATATGAATACCTCGGCGGCATCTTTTCATTGATCCGGGTTAAGCGTCAGGGACGCCAAACGGGGCGGCGCTGCGTGGGATCGCAAGAAGAGCCGCCCTGCAACGTAGGCAAGATGCAGGCAAAACCAAGCGACATGCAGGTAAATCGCGCCGTGCAGGGCGTGCCTGCTACCGGTGGCAGCTGGCCGTGAGACAGCTCTGGCTTGGGGCGACAAGTCGGGTTTTGCCAAGGGGTGATTGCATGGAATATGCAACAGGGTGAGTAAAGATATATTCAATGGATCATTTATTGTTGGGTATCATTATTGTGACATGAGCAGTATGGCGAAAATATTTGGCATGATAATTTGGCTAACAGCGAAAGAGAACGAATGTGGTGATTAATTATTTAATATCCAATTAAGTTCATAAAATTTATGGGGTTGCCAAATATCTCTTTGGGGGTAATTAATTTTATTTGTGATGTGGCTCGCTATGGAAATAGGGGTAAGCCGGTCGAAATTGATAGAGATCAATACTGCGGGGTGGGTGAGTCCTTAGCATTTCCGCTATTAAGCATTTATCAAACAAGTGCTCACTACGGGAATAAGTAGAATGGTCGAGGATAATTTTTTATCGGCTCATGGGATTAATCGCCGTGATTTTATGAAATTGTGTGCCGGGATGGCCGCAACCCTGGGATTAAGTCAGAATGCCGTCGCCACGATGGCCACCGCGCTCACCAGCCCCGAACGGCCGCCGGTGATCTGGATTGGGGCGCAGGAGTGTACCGGTTGCACCGAGTCACTGCTGCGGGCCACTCACCCCACCATCGAGAACCTGATCCTCAATACCATTTCGCTGGAGTACCACGAGGTGCTCTCGGCGGCCTTTGGTCATCAGGCGGAAGAGAACAAGCACAACGCCATCAAGCGTTATAAAGGCAAGTATGTGCTGGTGGTGGATGGCTCCATTCCGCTCAAGGATGGTGGCGTCTACTGCATGGTGGCCGGTGAGCCCATCGTCGATCATATTCGCCGTGCCGCCGCCGATGCGGCTGCGGTCATCGCCATCGGCTCCTGCTCCGCCTGGGGCGGTGTGCCCGCCAGCGGCGGCAACCCGACCGGCGCCGTCAGTCTCGAAGAAGCCCTCGGCAATATCGGCACCCCGATCATCAATATCCCGGGTTGCCCGCCCAATCCCCACAACTTCCTCACCACGGTCGCCTACTACATCACCTACGGCAAGCTGCCGGCGCTGGATAGCAAGAAGCGTCCGCTGTTTGCCTATGAGCGGCTGATCCATGAGAACTGCGAGCGCCGTCCGCACTTCGACGCAGGTCGTTTTGCCAAGGAGTTCGGTGACGAGGGGCACCGTCAGGGCTGGTGCCTCTACCATCTGGGCTGCAAGGGGCCGGAAACCTATGGCAACTGCTCGACCCTGGAGTTCTGCGATGTGGGCGGCGGGATCTGGCCGGTCGGCATCGGCCACCCCTGCTATGGCTGCAACGAGCAGGGGGTCGGTTTCAGCAAGGGGATCTTCCAGCTCGCCAAGGTTGAGAACCCGACCCCGCGGGTGGATAAACCCGATGTGAAGATCCAGGAGGGGGGCTATACCTCGCCCACTGCGACGGGTCTGATCGGTGGCGCCCTCGGGGTGCTGGTGGGGGTGAGTCTGATGACGGTGCGTGAACTCGGTCGCCAGCAGAAGCGCCACGAAGCCGGGCAGCACCCATCACGGGAGGAGTAACCGTGAACAGACGCAATTTCCTCAAATTCGCCTCTGCCAGTGCACTGGCGGCAGGGGCTGCCGTGCCCGGCACCGCACAGGCGGCGGCCAAGAACAAGCCGCCCATTCCCGGGTCGCTCGGCATGTTGTATGACTCCACCCTCTGCGTCGGCTGTCAGGCCTGTGTGGCGGAGTGCCAGCGTTTGAATGGCAACCCGGCCAATCCGGAGGGCGAACCGACCTGGTCCACCAACGACAAGCTGACCCCCTACACCAACAACATCATTCAGGTGTGGAAGAGTGGCAGCGGCGAGCATAAGGATCAACTGGTGGATGGCTATGCCTACATCAAGAAGCAGTGCATGCACTGCGTCGATCCCAACTGTGTCTCTGTCTGCCCGGTGCAGGCCCTTACCAAAGATCCCAAGACTGGCATCGTTCACTACGATCCGGACGTCTGTACCGGCTGCCGCTACTGCATGGTGGGTTGCCCGTTCGATGTGCCCAAATATGACTACGACAATCCGCTGGGGGCGATCCACAAGTGCGAGCTCTGCAACCAGAAGGGGCTTGAACGAATTGATCAGGGCAAATTGCCCGGCTGTGTCGAGGTGTGCCCCACCGGCGCCGTGATTTTCGGCACCCGCGAGGAGCTGATGGCCGAGGCCAAGCGCCGCCTGCTGGCGACTCCTGGCAGTGAATATGCCTATCCGCGCCAGACCTTCAGCGCCAACGATCCCTACCTGCACGAGGTGCCCAACTACCAACCTTACGTCTATGGCGAGAAGGAGGGGGGCGGCACCCAGGTGCTGGTGCTGGCCGGGGTGCCCTATACCAAGCTCGACATGCCCGACTTGCCGGAGCTCTCCTCCGGTGCTCGCTCCGAGCATATCCAGCACACCCTCTACAAGGGGATGGTGCTGCCCATGGTGGTGCTGACCGGTCTTTCTGTGCTCATTCGTCGCAATAGCAAGAAGAACGGTCACGATCACCATCACGATGATGGTCATGATCAGAGCAGTCCTCAGATTAAAGATCAGAGTTCAGCAAAGGGGGGCAAGGATCATGAGTAATCACAAGGCACATCCCCTCGGCGGCAAGCTGGTCAGCTGGCCTGTGCTGGTGCTGGCCCCCTTTGCCGTGCTGTGCGGCATGTTGATTTTAAAACGCCTCGTCTTCGGGTTGGGCTCGGTCACCGACCTGAACGGCGGCTACCCCTGGGGGCTGTGGATCTCGTTCGATCTCTTGATCGGTACCGGCTTCGCCTGTGGCGGCTGGGCGCTGGCTTGGGCTGTCTATGTGTTCAACCGGGGCGAGTACCACCCGCTGGTGCGACCGGCGCTGTTGGCGAGCCTGTTCGGCTACTCGCTCGGTGGTCTCTCCATCACCATCGACGTGGGGCGTTACTGGAACCTGCCGTACTTCTATCTGCCCGGTCACTTCAACACCTCCTCGGTGCTGTTCGAGACGGCGGTCTGCATGACCATCTATATCGGGGTGATGGCGCTGGAGTTTGCGCCCGTGCTGCTGGAGAAGTTCGGCTGGAAAGCGTCACTCATTCGTCTCAACAAGATCATGTTCTTCGTGCTGGCGCTGGGGGCGCTGCTGCCCACCATGCACCAGTCCTCGATGGGCTCGTTGATGATCGTCGCGGGGGAGAAGATCCATCCGCTCTGGCAAAGCTACGAGCTGCTGCCGGTCTTTTCGCTTCTGACCGCCTTCATCATGGGTTTTTCCATCGTGGTGTTTGAGGGGTCCTTGGTGCAGGCGGGACTGGCGGGGCGGGGCCCCAACGAGAAGTCGCTCTTCTACAAGCTGACTCAGGTGATCGACATCTTCCTGATCCTGTTTGTGGCGCTGCGCTTTGCCGAGATCGTCATCAATGACAAGTCGGAGTACCTCTCCGATCTCAATCGCTTCTCCATCATGTTCTGGAGCGAGATTGCGCTGATGATCTTCCCGCTGCTGGTGTTCCACTGGGACAAGAGCCGCCGCGATTCGCGCATGTTGTTCCTGGGGGCCCTCAGCATGCTGCTGGGCGCAGCCCTCTGGCGACTGGATTACTCCCTGCTCGCCTTCAACCCCGGCAATGGCTACCACTACTTCCCCTCTGCGGAGGAGGTGCTGATCTCCCTGGGCTTCGTTGCCATCGAGGTGTGTGCCTATTTGCTGTTGATCCGGCTGCTGCCGGTACTGCCATCACTTGAACGAGTTCACCAAGATTATCAGGCCCGAGGGAAAGCCAACGTATGAGCCAACGTATCACCATAGACCCCATCACCCGCATTGAGGGGCACCTGCGTATCGACTGCGAAATCGAAGGTGGAAAAGTGACCAAAGCCTGGTCGTCCGGCACCATGTGGCGCGGGATGGAGGAGATCGTCAAGGGCAACGACCCGCGCGATGCCTGGATGATAGTGCAGCGCATCTGCGGGGTATGTACCTCCATTCACGCCATCGCCTCGGTGCGGGCGGTGGAGAACGCCATCGGCGCCAAGGTGCCGGTCAACGCCCAGTTTATCCGCAATCTCATCATCGCGGCCCACAACATCCACGATCACATCGTTCACTTCTACCAGCTCTCCGCGCTGGACTGGGTGGACATCACGGCGGCGCTGCAGGCCAATCCGCAAAAAGCGGCGGATATCCTCAAAGGGGTGTCCACATGGTCCCTCAATAGCGCCGATGAGCTGACCAAGGTGCAGGACAAGATCCGCGCGCTGGTGGCCAGCGGCCAGCTCGGCATCTTTGCCAACGGCTACTGGGGTCACAAGGAGATGAAGCTGAGTCCGGAGGTGAACCTCATCGCCGTGGCCCACTACCTGCAGGCGCTGGAGTGCCAGCGCGATGCCAACCGCATCGTCGCCATTCTGGGCGGCAAGACCCCGCACATTCAGAATCTGGCGGTGGGCGGCGTGGCCAACCCCATCAATCTGGATGCGCCGAGCGTGCTCAACCTCGAGCGGCTGCTCTATGTGAAGAGCTTTATCGACCGGCTCGGCGAGTTTATCGAGCAGGTCTACAAGGTAGATGCCGCCATCATCGCCGCACACTACCCCGAGTGGCTGACCCTGGGGCAGGGGGCCAAGCACTACCTGAGCGTGCCGGAGCTGCCCACCGACGCCAATGGCGGCAGCTTCCTGATGCCGGGCGGCTACATCGAGAATGGCAATCTGGCGGGTTATCGCCCCATTGAGAGTCATCAGGATGCTTGGCTGATGGATGGCATTGCCGAGAGCAACAAGCATGCCTGGTACAAGGATGACGAGCCCCTCAAGCCGTGGGAAGGCAAAACCGAACCGAACTACACCGGCTGGCAGGATGACGGCAAATACTCCTGGGTCAAATCCCCCACCTTCTACGGCAAGGTGGTGGAGGTGGGGCCGCTCGCAGACTTGCTGGTGAAGCTCGCCGCCAAGCACCCGGAGACGGTGGCGCACTTCGATCAGTTGAACGGCATTTATAAAGCGCTGACCGGTTCGGCCATCAAGACCGAACAGCTGCACTCCACCATGGGCCGCATCATCGGCCGCGCGGTGCGCTGCTGCGTGCTGAAAGATACGCTGGCGCACCAATGGAAGGCGCTGGTGGACAACATCGGCAAGGGGGATACCACCGCCTATATCAAGGCCGAGATCCCGGCGGACAAGGAGTTTCGCGGGGTGGGCTTTGAAGAGGCGCCGCGCGGCATGCTCTCCCACTGGATCGTCATCAAGGGCGGCAAGATCGAGAACTATCAGGCAGTAGTGCCATCGACCTGGAACTCGGGCCCGCGCAACTTCAATGACGAGCCCGGCCCCTACGAGCAGGCGCTGGTGGGCACCCCGGTGGCCGATCCCGCCAAACCGCTGGAGGTGGTACGCACCATCCACTCGTTCGACCCCTGCATGTCTTGCGCGGTCCACGTGGTGGATACCCAGAATGGCGAAACGACTCAGGTGAAGGTGCTGTGATGAACACCCTGATCCTGGGCGTGGGCAACCTGCTGTTGAGCGATGAGGCCGTCGGCGTGCGCATCGTCGAGGCGCTGGGGCGCGAATACCGTTTCGCCCCCGGCATCGAGTTGCTCGATGGCGGTACTGCCGGTATGGAACTGCTCGAAGCGATGGCCAGTCGCGATCACATCATTCTGGTGGATGCGGTGCGCAGCGGTAACCCGCCGGGCACAGTGGTGACCCTGACGGATGAGGAGGTCCCGACCCTGTTTGGCCGCAAGATCTCCCCGCACCAGCTGGGGCTGGCGGATGTGCTCTCGGCGCTGCACATGACGGGGGAGTCGCCCAAGCGGCTCACCCTGATCGGGGTCGAGCCCGAATCCCTCGAACCTCGCATCGGCCTCACCCCTGTGGTGGCGGCCGCCATGGGGGAGGCGACGGATCGGATTTTGACCCTGCTGGCCAGTGTCGGCGCCCCCGCCATCCCACTCTCTGAGCAGGAGAAAGCTGAACAAGCACGGGAGGGCCTATGGCGCAGTCCCATTTAAGCGAGGCTGAGAGAGTGCTGGAGAGAGTACCGGAGACGGCGCAGGAGTTTGCCGGTTTTGCCACCAATCCCGCGCCGTTGCTGGCCGCCCAGTATGAGCGGATCGCTCGCGAAGAGATGCAGGCGTTGCCCTTCTATCACGCCACCATGCCCATCGTGGCAGAGTGCGTGCTGTTTGAAGGTCAGTGGCTCGGCTGCGTGCTCACCCCCTGGATGCTGAGCGTGGTGGTGCTGCCGGGGCCGGATCAGCTCTGGCCGGTGCGCTGCAGTAGCGATCGGCTCGCCTTGCAGCTCCCCTGCGGCAACATGACCTTTATGGTGGGTGAACTACCCGAAAGCGGTCAGTTGCTGGCCTGCTCCCTGATGTCGCCGCTCGATCCCCATCTCGGGGCCGAGCAGGGGCGCTCACTGGTAAGCAGCACCCTAAAAATGCTGCTCTCCTTGCCAGTGCAGCAAGGGGCTGGCGGCGTGGATCTGGGGCGCAGACGACTGTTTGGTGCGGCGAGAAAGGTACCTGCATTGCCTGATTGATACTAGGTTTCACGCGAAATCAAGTTTAGAATAGGGGGCCATTTTGGCCCCTCACTTGCACTTTCTGACACGCATTCCCCCTCTTTTTTGAGTGATAACGCGTGAGTGGTACAAACAAGAAGGATCCCCATGACTGTTTCTCGCAATTCCCTTCGCCATTACGCTAGCCCCAGCGCGGCCGCCCTGCTGACTCTGCTGCTGGGCACCGCCTCCCACACAGCTTTGGCCGCTGCCCAACCGGTTCCCGCCGAACTCAAGCTTGCCATCGGCAGTGAACCCACCGAAGGGTTTGACCCTCTGCTCGGCTGGAGCCACGGCAGCTACCTGCTGCTGCACAGCCCGCTGCTTAAACAAAACGCCGATCTCGGCTGGCAGAATGTGCTCACCCAATCAGTGACCCCGAACAAGGACGGCAAGGGGTGGCTCATTACCCTCAAGCCCGGCCTGAAATTCTCCAATGGCGCGCCGCTCACCGCCGAGGATGTGGCCTTTACCTACAACAGCGCGGCCCAGGGCGGCGGCAAGATCGACATGGGCAACTTTGTCTCGGCCAAAGTGCTCTCGCCTACCGAGGTTGCCATCACCCTGAGCGCCCCCCAGAGTACCTTCGTCAACGTGCTGGGATCGCTCGGTATCGTGTCGAAGAAGGATTACGACGCCAAAGCGTACGCCCAAAAGCCAGTCGGCGCAGGCCCTTACCGGTTGGTGAGCTTCCTGCCCGGTCAGCAGCTGGTAGTTGAGGCGAACCCCTATTACGCCGGTGGCAACAACGACTTCAAACGGCTGGTGTTTGTCTTTATCGATGAAGAGAGCGCCTATGCCGCTGCCCAGAGCAATCAACTCGATCTGGTGCGCATCGCCCCCTCGCTGGCGCCCACCGTACCCGACACCCTCAAACTTTGGGTGCGTCCGAGTGTGGAGAATCGCGGCATCGTCTTCCCCATTCCTGCTGCTGGTAAAAAAGATGCCAAGGGGTATCCCATCGGCAACGACGTGACCTCGGATGTGGCGGTGCGCCGCGCCATCAACTACGCCATCGACCGCAAGTTGTTGGCCGATCAGCTGCTGGAAGGGCACGCCATCCCCGCTTACAGCGCGGTGGAAGGCTTGCCCTGGCTAAACAAGGCCACCGCCTTCAAGGATGGCGATGCCGCCCATGCCAACGCCCTGCTCGACCAGGCGGGCTGGAAGATGGGCAGTGACGGCATTCGTCACAAGGGCGACCTGCGCGCCGCCTTTACCCTCTGGTACACCAGCGGTGACAGCACCCGCCGGGATCTGGCGGAAGCGGTGCGGGCCATGCTCAAACCCATAGGTCTCGACGTGAGCCTCAAATCTGGCAGCTGGGAGCAGGTGGAACGCGAGATGCACGCCAATCCGGTGCTGATGGGGTGGGGGAGTCTGGATCCCATGGAGCTCTATCACCACTACCAGAGCGGCTCCGGCGGCGTGGAGTTCTACAACCCGGGCTATTACAGCAACCCTGTGGTGGATGGCCACCTCAAGCAGGCGCTTGATGCCCCCGACTGGCAGGCGGCCGTGCCATTCTGGCAGCAAGTTGAGTGGGATGGCAAGAGTGGTGCCGGGGTACAGGGGGATGCCGCCTGGGCCTGGCTGCTCAATGTGCAGCACACCTATCTCGCTAACCGCTGCATCGACCTTGGCAAGGGGGCGCCGGAGATCCACGGTAGCTGGTCACTCCTCAACAACCTGCAGGATTGGCGGTGGACGTGCCGCTAAGTTCGTCCACTATGATGAGCGTCACTGTGAAAGCCCTGCTGCGTCTGGCAGGGCTTTTATGCTTGGTCTCGGTCGCTACCTTTGTGTTGCTCAGCTACTCCCCCATTGACCCCATCAAGGCCTATATCGGCAACGATCTGCTCCATGTGCCACCAGAGCAGTACGCCCGCATCGCCGCCCGCTGGGGGCTGGATCAGCCGCTCTGGCTGCGCTACTGGCACTGGTTTAGCCAGGTGCTGCAGGGGGATCTCGGTTACTCCATGCTCTATAACGCGCCGGTGGCTCAGGTGATTGGCAGCCGCTTTGCCGCCTCCTTCCTGCTGCTGGCGGGTGCCTGGCTGCTCTCCGGCTTTTTCGGCATCCTGCTTGGGCTCTGCGCCGGTCGCTATCTCAACCGCTGGCCCGATCGCCTTATCTGCCGCTTTGCCTATCTGCTTGCCTCCCTGCCCACCTTCTGGGTTGGCCTGTTGCTGCTGGCGCTGTTTGCGGTGCATTGGCCACTACTGCCAGTCTGCTGCGCCTGGACGCCGGGCCTCTCCGCCGATGAGGCTGATTGGGCTATGCGAGCACGCCATCTGTTGCTGCCGGTGACTACCCTGGCGCTGCTGGGGCTTGGCAATATCGCCCTGCATACCCGGGCGCGGGTGGCCGAGGTGCTGGAGAGCGACTTTATCCGCTACGCCCGCGCTCAGGGGGATGACGGCTGGCCCATGTTGCGTTTTCATGTGTTGCGCCACGCCCTGACTCCGGCGCTCTGCCTGCAGTTTGCTTCCCTCGGTGAGCTGATTGGCGGATCCCTGCTGGCGGAGAAAGTCTTCTCTTATCCGGGGCTCGGCCAGGCCACCGTGGATGCGGGGCTGCGGGGGGATATCCCCCTGCTGATGGGCATAGTGCTGTTCTGCACCCTGCTGGTCTTCATTGGCAATACGGTGGCCAGTTTGCTGCTGGCGCGCATCAATCGGGGTTGGGAGGGCGAGCATGCTGTTTAATCCGTTTCCCTCCATGCTGCGGCTGGTTTTTGCCCTGCTCGGATTGGCACTGCTGGCCGCCTACGGCTGGAGCTTGTCGGCTCAGGATGTACCGATGGATCTGCTGGCGCGCCAGCAGCCCCCCTCGCTGGCCCACTGGTTCGGCACCGATCAGATGGGGCGGGATCTCTGGTTGCGGGCCTTTCAGGGCACCCTCACCAGTCTGGAGCTGGGCATCAGCACGGCCCTCTGCAGTGGCCTGCTGGCCATGGTGGCGGCCAGCGTGTCGCTCATTCATCCCAGATGCGATGCGGCGGTGCGAATGGTGATCGACGCCATGCTGGCGCTGCCCCATATGCTGCTGCTGATCCTGATCTGCTTTACCGTAGGGGGCGGCATGCGCGGGGTGATCCTGGCGGTGGCGCTCACCCACTGGCCCAAGCTGGCGCTCATTCTCTGCGCAGAAGCGCGGCGGATCGCCTGCAGTGACTATGTGGTACTGGCCCGCTGTCAGGGGATGGGGGCGCTGCGTCGCTGGCGCACCCACCTGCTGCCAGGGTTGTTGCCCCAGTGGTTTATCGGCACCTTGCTGATGTTTCCCCATGCGGTGTTGCACAGCGCCGCCTTGAGCTTTCTCGGTTTTGGGCTGGCAGCTCATGAGGCCTCCCTTGGCCTGCTGCTGGCTGATGCGCTGCGTTATCTGGCTGGGGGCGGCTGGTGGCTGGCCCTCTTCCCCGGTCTGATGCTACTGACCTTGGTTTTATTGTTTGATCAGGCTACCCGCGCCCTGCAACAACTCTGGTTTGGGAGTGAACAATGCTGAGCTTCGACCATGTGACCATAGAAGCGGCCCACTACTCCTGGCTGGGGCGGCGCAGCTGGCAGCCATTGCTGACCGATATCAGCCTGCAACTGGCGCCGGGGGAGATAGTGGCGCTGGTGGGGGGGAGCGGCGAGGGCAAGAGCCTGCTGCTGCAAAGCGCCCTGACTCTGCTGCCGGACAACCTGCGCATGCGCGGCGCCATCTCCCTTGATGGCACGCCTCTGTGCGATGCCAGCCGGGCCCGTCTGCGCGGTCACACCCTCTGTTATGTGCCGCAGGGGGTGAGCGCCCTCAATCCGCTACTGACGGTGGAGCGCCAGCTGGGGCGCGCGGCGCGTCTCTGCGGCCAGAACGGTTCCCGCGAGCGGCTTGGTGAGCAGCTGCTGCGCTACCAGTTGCCCGCTGCCACCTTGGACAGATTCCCGCGCCAGCTCTCCGGTGGTATGGCCAAGCGCATTCTGGCCTGCACCGCGGCCCTTGGTGGCGCCCGCTACATTCTGGCGGACGAGATCACCGCCTGGCTCGATGAAGGACTGGCCTGTCTGCTGCTCAGCCAGTTGCGCGAATTGGCCAATCAGGGCAGCGGCATCCTCTGGGTGACCCACGATCTGGCGCTGGCGGCCCGTTTTGCCGATCGCATCGTGGCACTCCATCAGGGCCAAGTGAGCGACACCTTGAGCAGCCACCACCTGCGCCAGGGGCAGGGGAGCGAGATGCTCCGTGCCCACTGGCAGGCGCTGCCGGAGTTCAACACGCTCTTTCCTGCTACGTCGGAGGTCTCCTGATGATTGCTTCTCTGAGACAGGCTGTGTGTGGCGAGGCAGATATCCAGTGGCAGGTGCTGCCGGGGTTCAATTCGCTCTTCTCTGTGCCGGAGGTGCCCTGATGTTTGAAGTACGGGATCTCACCATTGCCCAAGGGGAACGTCCTCTTTGGCAGGGGCTATCGCTGGCCGTCAAAGCGGGCGAACGGCTAGGGATATCTGCGCCAAGCGGCCACGGCAAGACCACGCTGGGGCGGGTATTGGCCGGTTGGCAACCGGTTGGGGCTGGCGGGCAGATCCTGCTGGATGGGCAGCCGGTGCCTGAACAGGTAAAAGGCTATAACCCCATCCAGCTGGTGCCCCAGCACCCGGAGCTCACCTTCAATCCCTATCGCACCACCGGTAAGGCACTGTGGGATGTGTGGCATCCCGACGAGGCGATGCTGGCCCGTTTTATGGTCAAGCCTGCGTGGCTCAGCCGTAAACCCGGTCAGCTCTCCGGTGGCGAGCTGGCCCGCATCGCGCTGCTGCGCGCCCTCGATCCCCGCACCCGTCTGCTGATTGCCGATGAGGTGACCGCCCAGCTGGATCCGCAAATTCAGCGCCAGCTCTGGCGGGAGTTGATGGTTGAATGCGAGCAGCGCGGGCTTGGTATGCTTGTCTTCAGTCACCAGCAGGCATTATTGCGCCAGATCTGCCATCGGGTGCTGCGCTTTGGTGAGGCGCCGGGTGCGCAGGAGCAGCTAGCTCGCAGCGTGGCCTGAGGGTTGGTGTTCCCCCTCATCCCCAGCCCTTCTCCCGCAAGGGGAGAAGGGAGCAAATATGCGCTTCACCAGCAAGATGTTCTGGCAGGGCATTATTGATGTCCACGAATCGGTTCCCTCTCCCTGGGGAGAGGGTCAGGGTGAGGGGGGCGAGTATGAAACGCTGGCCATTTTGGACAGATAGCACGGCGGGCAAGATTCGCAGATAAAAGAGAGGGAGGCATCAGCCTCCCTCTCTTGTTTTCTACCGTTATCAGCGGCGTTTAACCGGTTCTGGTTCAGGCCGTTGCCAGCCAGTTGAGCCAGGCATCCATCCCTTCGCCGGTGGTGGCGCTGACCTGGATCACCTGAATATAGGGGTTGACCCGTTTGGCGTTCTCGATGCAGCGGGCCACGTCAAAGCTGACATAGGGCAGCAGGTCAATCTTGTTGATCACCATCAGCTGGGCGGCGGCGAACATGTCCGGGTACTTGAGGGGCTTCTCTTCCCCCTCAGTGACGGAGAGGATCGCTACCTTGTACTTCTCGCCGAGATCGAAGCTGGCGGGGCAGACCAGATTGCCCACGTTCTCGATAAAGAGGATGCCCCCTTCATTGGCGGGCAGCTGGTGGCAGGCGTCGTGGACCATTTTGGCATCCAGATGGCAGCCCTTGCCGGTGTTGATCTGCACGGCAGGGACACCGGTAGCACGGATGCGATCCGCATCGGCGCTGGTCTGCTGATCCCCTTCGATCACCGCGCAGGGGCGCTTGTCAGCCAGTTGGCGCAGGGTTTCGCACAGCAGGGTAGTCTTGCCTGAACCCGGGCTCGACACCAGGTTAAGCACCAGCTGGGCCGCCTCGTCGAAGTGCTCGCGGTTGTGGGCGGCCAGGGTGTTGTTCTTGGCCAGCACGTCCATCTCGATGGCGATCAGCTGGCGCTGCCCCATGCCGGGCACCGACAATCCCGCTTCCCCTTTGCCGTAGTGCAGATCACCCTGCTGATGGTCATGGTCATGGTCATGGTCATGGTCATGGTCATGGCTGTGATCATGGGGATGCGCGTGGGAATGGCCGTGGTCATGAGAGTGTGCATGTTCATGATGATGGTCGTGGGGATGATCGTGATGGTGCTCATGACCCTCTGCGCCCACTGGCGCCCGCACCCCGTGGTAGTGGTGATGGACATCCCCTTGATGGTGGTAGTGGTGGTGAATGATCAGAGTACGTGGTGCGCTCTGCTCATGGTCATGATGGTGATGCGCGTCATGAGCATGATGATGGTCGTGTTCATGACCATGCTCATGGTGATGTTCATGATCATGTTCGTGGTGATGCTCATGATCGTGCTCATGGCCGGCGATCCGCGCCTGGCCGCATCCGCATACGCTACACATATCAACTTACCTCGATGTCGGTGATGCGCAGGCTATCGCCCTGCGCGACTCGTAATTTGTATCCGCCACATTCGGGACAGGCCTGCCCGCGCTCGGTGAGGGTGACTGTCTTGTTGCAGTCGTAACACCAGGCCTCTGCCGCCTGGTGCTGAAAGTGCAGTTGGGCCCCTTCGACGGCGGTGCCCTTGGCGGCCGCCTCGAAGCAGAAGGCAATGGTGTCCGGGTCGACGCAGGAGAAGCTGCCGACCTCGAGCCAGAGGGCGGTCACCTTGGTAAAGCCCCGCTGGGTGGCCTGCTCGGCCGCCAGATCGATGGCTGCCATGGCCAGAGACATTTCGTGCATGGTGGCTCCTTAACCGATATGGGGAGGAGCTGTGACTCCTCCCCCTAATTGGAAAAACGGCATGGCCGCTCAACAGATCCGCGGTAGCAGCTCCCCCTGCGGCAGCTCCAGATAACGGCGGCTGCCCCAGGGGTTGTTGAGGATCACCTTGTGGCGATCGCTTGCCTGCACCACGCCGATCTGGCTGGCGCTGGGGTTGAACTGCCGCAAGATGCCCAGCGCGTCCTGTGCCTGTTCGGCAGGCAGGGCCAGTATCATGGTCCCCTCGTTGGCGAGATCATGGGGCTCGAAGCCGTAGAGCTCGCACAGGCCGCGCACCGGATCGCACACCGGAATGGCGGACTCCTCCAGCTCGATGGCAACGCCGGAGGCGCTGCTCCACTCGTTGAGCACGGCGGCGAGGCCACCGCGGGTGGCATCGCGCAGGGCGTGAGGGGTAAGTCCCGCCTGCAGCAGCGCTTCTACCTGCGGCCAGAGGGTGGTGCAGTCGCTCTTGAGATCAGATCCCAGTTGCAGGGCGTCGCGGGCCATCAGGATGCAGGCGCCGTGGCTGCCGATATCCCGCGACACCAGAATGGCGTCACCGGCCTTGAGGTTGCGTACCGAGATGCCCCGGCTCTGCTCAGGCAGAGGGAAGGTGCCGACCCCACTGGTGTTGATAAAGATCTTGTCGGCCGCTCCCTTGGGCACCACCTTGGTGTCGCCGCAGACGATGCGGGCGCCGCTCTTGGCAAGCTCCGCGGCCATCGACTCGACGATGCGGGCGAGATCGGCGTAGGGGAACCCCTCCTCGATGATAAAGCTGCAGCTCAGATACTCGGGCTTGGCCCCCATCATGGCGAGATCGTTGACCGTACCGGCGATGGCCAGCTTGCCGATATCGCCCCCCTCGAAGAAGAGCGGCGAGACGGTAAAGCTGTCGGTGGTGAAGGCGATGGGGCCGCTCACCGGCAGCAGGGCGGCATCTTCACCGCGCAGCAGGATCTCGTTGCCAAAGTGGCGAAAGAAGAGCTGATTGATCAGCTGGTTCATTTCTACACCGCCGCCGCCGTGGCTTAACTGAATTTCTCTCATTGGATCCCCATATATCGGTAGTAGGCATTGCAGGCCCCTTCGGAGCTGACCATGCAGCTGCCCATGGGCTGGGTCGGGGTGCAGCCCCGGCCAAAGACTTTGCACTGGTTTGGCTTGGCCAGGCCGCGCAGGATATCGGCGCACTGGCACGCCTTGTGGTCATCGATGGGGGTCTCACTGAGTTGAAAGTGACGCTCCGCATCGCGCTTGGCAAAGGCATCGCGCAAGCGCAGGGCGGAGGCGTTGATATCCCCCAGACCTCGCCAGCGAAAGTGATCGCGGGTCTCGAAAAAGCGCTCGACCAGCCGCTGGGCGGCTTTATTACCGCTGGCAGTCACGGCGCGGCTGTATTGCACCTCCAGTGCATAGCGGCCTTCCACCTTCTGGCGCACCATCATCAGCAGCGCCTCCATCACATCCACCGGCTCGAAGCCGCTCACCACCACCGGCACCTGATAGCGATCGACGATAGGCAGGTAGATATCGGCCCCGGTGATGACGCTAACGTGAGAGGGGCCGATAAAGGCGTTCACCTTGGCCACCCCGTCGGCCATCACCGCATGAATGGCGGGCGGTACCAGCACATGGTTGATATGAAACAGCAGGTTCTCAATCCCTTGCGCTTCAGCGGCAGCCAGCAAGGCGGCGGTCATCGGGGTGGAGGTCTCGAAACCGATGGCGAAGAAGACCACGGTTTTTTCCGGATGCTCTTTGGCGATACGCAGGGCATCGAGGGGGTCGTAGACCGGGCGGATATCGCTCCCTTTGGCCCGCTGTTGGGCCAGCGTGCCCTTGGAGCCCGGCACCCGGATCATGTCACCCAGGGTGACCAGAATGACGTTGGGTTGGCGGGCCAGCTCGATGGCCTGATCGATGCGTTCTTTCGGCATGATGCAGACCGGGCAGCCGGGGCCGTGGACAAACTCGATACTGGCCGGCAGCAGCTGGTGCAGGCCGTACTTCATGATGGTGTGGGTATGGCCGCCGCACACCTCCATCACCCGCAGCGGTTCGGGGAGTAATTTGGCCAGTTCGGTGATCTGGGCGGCGAGGGCGCGGATCACCTGGGGCTCACGAAAGCCCTGAAAGAGATCATTCAAGGTCAGCATGGCAAGATATCCTGTTTGGGCATCAGGGCCACCATCTGGCGGAAGCTTTCGAGGCTGGCCTGCGCCTCCTCTTCATCAATCTTGCTCATCACAAAGCCGATATGGAGCAGCACATAGTCGCCAAGGTTGAGGGGCTCTTCGAGCAGCATGCAGCTGACGCGCCGCTGTACCCCCAGGGTATCGACGGTGACGCAGTTATCTTCGGGGTGCAGCTGCACCACCTGAGAGGGGATGGATAGACACATGGATTTCAGGACTCCGACAAGGTGGCACAACCGGTTGTGACAGGCTGATGCGTGGCAAGATGGTGGATGGCAAACCAGAGCTGACCGGCGGCGATGCCACCGTCATTGAGGGGCAGGGTTTCGCTGGTCAATACCTGCCGTCCGGCTGCTTCGAGGCTGGGAACAAGCTCGTCCATCAGCACACGGTTTTGAAATACGCCGCCCCCCAGCGCCACCGGATAGCCGGGGAAGCGTTCGGCCAAGGCGATGACCAGGGCGCTGACAGCGCGGATAAAACCGGCGGCTAGGCGGGCGGTGGAGGTGCCTTTGCGCTGTTCGTTGATAAGGATGTTGAGCAATTTGGCCCACTCGATCTGCAGCGGTCCCTCTGCGCTCTGGTGCAGGCCAAAGTCGAGGGGGAAGGGCAATTCATCGGGGGCCAGCTGTAAGGCAGCCGCCTCAAGCAAGAGCCCGGCTTCTCCTTCGTAATCGGGGGTATCGATCACCCCCAGCAGCGCCGCGACGGCATCGAACAGCCGCCCGATGGAGCTGGTGTAGGGGGCGTTGCGACCGAGGCGCCAGAGCTGATGCAGGTTGCTGATCCGCTCAAGGGGTAGTTTGTTGATCAGCGGAATATCGAGGGCACTGATCTCCTCAGGACAGTGCGATTCAAACAGCAGCCCCAGCAACTGGCGCACCGGCTCGCGGATGGCCGCCTCGCCGCCGATGAGCTTGAAGGGCGTAAGGTGGGCAACCCGCGTAAAGCTCTGAACGTCTGCGATCAGCAGCTCGCCGCCCCAGAGGGTGCCGTCATCGCCAAGGCCGGTGCCATCGAAGGCAACACCCAGCACCGGGCCCGTGATGTCGTGCTCGGCCATCACCCCCAGCAGGTGGGCGTGATGGTGCTGCACCTCGAGGTGGGTGGCACCCTGATCCTGGCAATAGCCCTTGGCCCACTGATGGCTGAGGTAGCCGGGGTGGCGATCTGAGACCAGCAGTTCTGGCTTGAGGTCGTAGAGTTCGCGAAAGGTCGCCAGGGTCTGCTCGAAGTGCTCCTGCATCGGCAGGCTGTGCAGATCGCCGATATAGGGGCTGTAGATGCGCTGGCGGCCGAAGGCGAGCGCCAGCTGGTTCTTCTGTTGCGCCCCGACAGCCAAGAGCGGCGCCTTGACAGCCTCTTGCAAGCTGGGAGTACAGGGGGCATAGCCCCGGGCAAGCCGCAACGTCTGGCGCCGCCCGCCTGCCCACTGCACCAGACTGTCGTCGCACGGGTGCAGGATGGGGCGGTTGTGATCCAGGATGCCGTCAATCTCGCGGCCGAGTTCCCTGACCACCGCCTCGCACTCGATAAGGATTGGGCTGCCGCGACCATTGGCGCTGGTGGCCACCAGCGGCATGGCGCAGGCGTCTAGCAGCAGCTGATGGAGCGGGGTATAGGGGAGCATGACCCCAAGGTAGGGGATGCCGGGGGCGATCCCCTCGGCCAGCGGCGCAGTTGTCAGTTGGGATTCTGACGGCCGATCATCGTTTTTGCGCTTGCGCAGCAAGGTGATGGGTCTGGCCTGAGAGGTGAGCAGCTTCCACTCGTCTTCGCTGCCGGTGACATGCAATTTGGCCTCAGCAAGGGAGCCCATCATCACCGCCAGCGGTTTGCGCGCGCGCCGCTTGAGTGTTCGTAATCTGGCCACACTCTGTTCATTGCGGGCATCACATATCAGGTGATACCCGCCCATCCCCTTGACCGCAATCAGCGCGCCCGCTTGCAGGGCGCGGGCGGCGGCGTGCAGGGCCTCTTCGCGTTCGGCCAGCGCATTTCCATTGCCGCTGAGCCAGCTGAGATGGGGCCCGCACTCGGGGCAGCTCACCGGCTGGGCGTGGTAGCGTCTGTCCAGCGGGTTTTCATAGGCCGCCGCACAGCGCCGGCACATGGCAAAGCCTGCCATGGCGGTATGGGGTCTGTCGTAGGGGAGGCGGCGGATGATGGTGTAGCGCGGGCCGCAGTGGGTGCAGTTGGTAAAGGGGTAGTGGTGGTGGCGATCGTTTGGATTGGCCACGTCCGTGGCGCACGCCTCGCACATCCCCTGATCCGGCGAGATGGCGACCGTGGCCGCACTCTGCTGCTGGCTCGCTTTAATTCGAAACTGGCCATGAAATGGGCCATCGAAGTCGGGATCATGAGCAAGGGGCAGTTCCCGCTCGCTGAAATGATCGATGCGGCTAAGTGGCGGCGCCAGTTTCCGCAGTTCGCGGGCAAAGCTGGCGAGCTGCTCGGGCGATCCTTCGGCGCCAATGGTGACGCCGTTGGCATCGTTCAACACATAGCCGGCAAGGCTGTGGCGCAACGCCAGCCCATAGACGAAGGGGCGAAAGCCGACCCCCTGAACTATGCCGTCGATATGAAATTCGCGGCGCAGCCGGTTGGCCACCGGATTGGAAGAGCCAGAGGAGGCGATGGTGGCGCTCATGCCGGCTCCATCTCATCTTGAGTCTGCGGCAAACGCAGCACCCGGCGCTCGTTCTCCTCGCGCCGCACCCAGCCATCCATCTCCATGCGCAGGCAGAACGGAATGGCGTATTTACGCGACAAGCCGGTGATCTCCTTGAGGGATGCCATGTCGATCAGATCTCCCACCTGCTGGCCCGCCAGCACGTCGGCGACCATCTGGTTGTAAAGCTCGGCGTCGTAGTAGATGGGGCCATCGAGCTGCACCAGATACTTGAGTCGCGCCAGATTGCGCAGCTGCTTTTGCAACGCGCCTTTTTGTAGCAGGCCCTGCTGCAGGGCGGCGGGCAGCTGGCGGGTGATAAAGGGGTCCAGCTCCACGCCGCCGGGGCCCAGTTTACCGGGCTCGTACCCCTCCTTGCCTTGATCTCGCACCACCTTGAGCACCAGCTGCGCCTCTTCCCCCAGATCATCTTCCGACTCGCCGCTGCCCTGCTGCCACTTGTCATGGTGCAGACGAATAAGCTGCTCGCTCTTGAGCTGCTGGAGCAAGGCCTGAGTGACCGGCAGGGCGATGCCAAAGCGGGTTGCCAGCTCGGCGGCACTCAGCGGTTCGCTGGCCAGCGTGGCAACCAGTTGATCGCGGCTTTGAGCCAGCCAGCAGTTATCCAGCAGCCAGTCACCGAGAGGGGTGACCTGCTCTGGCCGCTGGTCAAAGCGGTTGGCCAGCACATAGCCGTTGAGGCCCAGTTGCAAGGCTGCGGGGTTGTAGCGCTCCAGCTCATCTGGCAGCTCACCCAGCAGGGCGTGCAGCGCCTTGCGTCTGGCGGGGTGGATATCGCCGCACCAGACGATGCGGGCGCCGTGCAGCAGTTCGCTGCTGCCGTGGCGAATGATGGCAAGCGGCTGGCCGAAGAAGCAGGGGATGGGGCTGGTAAAGATCAGCCGTGCCAGCCGGGTGTCCTTGATGGGCACGAAACGGGCTCGACCATGCCAACTGCCGAGGGCCACTTCCACCTCGCGGTTGCGCTGCTCCCGGATGCTGCCGCCGACCTCGCAGAGCCGCACGATAAGGTGGGTTGCCGCCTCGCACCGGCTGGCGGCGCTGGTGAGGCAGTGGCCGCGGGCCACCTCCTTGTGGGGCACTTTTTTAAGGCCCACCGCCACCCGGCAGACGGCGCCAATCTCCTCGACGCTCTGGTGATAGGCCTGCAGGGAGCGCACCTGTACTTCCCGATCGGCGGGGTAGAGGCGCAGCTTGTCCCCCACCTTGAGGCTGCCTTGCTGCAGGGTGCCGGTGAGCACGGTGCCGGTACCGTTGGCGGTAAAGACCCTGTCTACATACAGTCGCGGGGCGGCCTGTTCGAGAAGAACATGATGCTCGGCCATATCCCCCAGCTGGCGCACGATGGCGGCGTGCAGGGCGGCCATATTCTCGCCGGTTTTGGCGCTGACGCTGACGATGTCGGGCACCATGCCGCTCTCATCCATCACCCGCTCCAGCAGGCTCTCTTCAAGCAGTAAAAGCTCGTCGGGAGAGACCAGATCGCTCTTGTTGATGCAGACCAAGAGACGCGGCACCCCCATCGCCTTGAGCAGGCGCAGGTGATCGCCGGTCATCGGCATCCACCCCTCGTCGGCGGCAATCACCAGCAGCACCAGATCCAGACTCCAGAGCCCCGCTACCATGTTGCGGATATAGCGCTCGTGGCCGGGCACGTCGATGACGCCTATGGTGTTGCCCTGACCGTCGTCGAAGTGGGCAAAGCCGAGATCCTGGGTCATGCCGATCGCCTGCTCGTGGGCGCGGGCGGTGGTGATGCCGGTGAGGGCCTTGATCAGCAGGGTTTTGCCGTGATCCACGTGGCCAGCAAGACCGATAACGGCGCGATAGGGGGTCATGGGATCAGGGCTCCTCGGTCACATTTGTTGCATTGAACGGGGTGGGCAGCAGCAATTCCCTGAGTTGGGCTATCAGCAGCGCCATCTCCGCCGACAGCAGGGTTGCCATATTGAGCAGCACCTTCTGCTGGCGCACGGTGGCAATCACCGGCACCGGCAGTTCGCGCAAATCATCGAGCAGCTGCTGGGCCGGACGCGGGTCGGTGCACTCCAGCGCAGGGGCCGGGTAGAACTCGTCCGGCAGGGTGCCACCGCCGACCACCAGCTGGGCGGGGACCGGCACAAAGCAGCCGGGCAGGGCGGCCATCAGCATATCGGCTCTCGCCTGCATGGCGGCCGGATTGCTCAGGGTGCGCTGGGCAATCCCTTCGCCGATGGGGGATTTGTTGAGCTTGTGAATGAGCAGGCGTTCCAGCAGTGAGTAGACGATGCGGCTCGGCCGGAAGGTGCGCATCATGGGGTGTTTTTCCAGCCGCTTGATGAGATCGCTGCGGCCGCTGATGATGCCCGATTGCGGGCCCCCCAAGAGCTTGTCGCCGGAGTAGCAGACCAGATCCGCCCCCGCCTTGATGTACTGGCGCACCGAGGTTTCGTCCGGTGCAAACTCTTCGGTGGTCAAGCCAGAGCCCTGATCCACCGCCAGCACCACCTGCTCGGGCAGGGCGCGGGCCACCTCGCCGATATCGGGGGATTCGGTAAAGCCGCGAATGGCGAAATTGGATCTGTGCACCATCAGCACCAGTGCGGTCTGATCGGTGATGGCATCGAGGTAATCTTTGGCGGTAGTGATATTGGTGGTGCCCACCTCCACCAGTTTGGCGCCGGAGAGGGCCAGAATATCGGGAATGCGAAAGCCGCCGCCAATCTGGATCTGCTCGCCGCGCGAGA
Organism: Aeromonas sp. YN13HZO-058; assembly: GCF_001921245.1. Classification (NCBI taxonomy): domain Bacteria; kingdom Pseudomonadati; phylum Pseudomonadota; class Gammaproteobacteria; order Aeromonadales; family Aeromonadaceae; genus Aeromonas; species Aeromonas sp. YN13HZO-058. The sequence continues at coordinate 50,428 of NZ_MQSY01000082.1, forward strand.
CGATCACCTCGCGCCCCTTGGCTACCTCCTGCAGCAGCAAAAAGAGCGAGGCGGCGTTGTTGTTGACCACCAGCGAATCCTCGGCCTGGGTGAGGCAGCCAAGCAGGGGAGCGATCAGCCCCTTGCGCCCGCCGCGCTTGCCGGTGGCGAGATCCAGCTCCAGATTGTTGTAGCCGGTGTTGAGGTCACGCACCTCATCCCACAGCTCACTGCTGAGCGGCGAGCGCCCCAGATTGGTGTGCACCAGGGTGCCAGTGGCGTTGATCACCCGGGTCTGACGCTGCCGCAACTGCTGCCGGCAGCGTTTGGCAATCAGCGCTTCGATCTGCTCGGAGGCAACCCCATGCTGGCGAAACGCCTCACTCTGGCGCAGTTCACTCAGGGTGTCGCGCACCGCCTGGGTCACCAGCGGGCGGCTCAGCGCCTCGATAAAACCGGCGAGAAAAGGTTGCTGCAGCAGCTGTTCCACTTGCGGCAAACGGCGCGTGTGTTGCTGGCTGGGCTGTTGCTCTGAATCTGGCCGTGAATCTGGCAGTGAATCGTCGGCAGCCGGACCGGATGCGGGCTGGCGGTGGGAGATGGCTGGCGCGTGAGACGGGTTCGGCATGGGATTACCAGTGCAGTGCGTGGGTTTGATATGCACACCGGTTTGCCGATAGAGAGGCCGAGCTGACGGGTTATGGCACTGCTGGCAGTTTGCGGATGTCTGCAAACAGAGTGCATAAATGAGCGCGTATAAAATTAATGCTTCATCGATGCTGATAAATTAATTTTTGGCCAGCGAGTTAACCTGAGTTCGGATTATATTGGCAAGCGGTAAGCACCTTTTACTAAGGTATTCTTTCAAATATATTGAACAAGCGATAAAACATAAATGCCAGACCGATAAAGATCGGCGAGATGGTATTTGCTCAATAGATAAATTTGGCGGAAGAGGCAGGAATCGAACCTGCCAAAGCCTTCTCGGCTCACATCGGTTTTGAAGACCGAGGAGGCCACCAGACCCCATCAACTTCCGTAACGGCCGCCATTTTGTGGCAAATTTCTGTGACTGGCAACGCTTTTTTTGTCATAAAAAAGCGAGGGTTGGCGATTTTTTGAAAAATTCAAAGAACCTTGTTTTATATCAAGTTCAGCACAATTAGCCCGATGTTTTTAATTTAACATCGGGCCTCGATCACATTGCCAAAAGCGTCAGTCAATAACGGTCGTTAACAACTCGATAAATAGTTATCGCTCGGCATTGGCAATATTCCACTGCGCCAGATGTTTTATTAACAAACTGCTATCTTTGGCATCCTCCAGATGGCCATAGAGATAATCCATGGCCCCGCTCACCATCTCGGTCATCGGGAAGGAGAACGCCACGATGGCCGGTTGCACCCCGACAAAGATCACCTCGGGAACAAAGGTCTTGAGCTCGTCGATCAGGAAATTGAGCGGCATATTGTGGGTCGAGAAGATAAACATCTCGGCGATGGTTTCGGGGGGGATCACCTGCAGGGTACCCGCCTTTTCGCCGATCTCGGCGGCATCCACCAGCACTACCCGCTCCGGTTGCAGCTCCCGCACCTTGTAGACCACATTTTCCGGTGCGATGCCGCCATCGATATGGATCCAGCCGGGCAGGGGGGCGGCTTGCAGCTTGTCCGCCAGATAGGGGCCGGCACCGTCGTCCCCCATCATGGCATTGCCCACGGTCAACACGAGATTACAGCCCATCAGCGGCTCCTTACCATCAGGTACATATGGGGGTCGTTATAGAGGGCGGTGAGCTGGTCCATAAAAATGTTGGTCCAGCCCAGCTCCTGCTCATCGAGCACGTTGTCGGCTTTGCGCAGCCGGTCGAAGGCACAGGCCAGCATATGGCAGTGCTCGCGATAGATGGTGATCTCGCCAAAGGTGAGAAACCCCTCCATCTTGCGGCGCGCCTCGCTCCCTTCGGGCAGCTTGGCCACCCAGTTGCGATAGCCATCCTGCGAGCAGACCAGATCTGCCCGCAGGCAATCGACGATGCCGAGGTGGTGGCCAATGGCGAGGCTGTAGTACATCACCTCTTTGGCCTCTTCCGGCACGTCGAACTGCTCGTCGACGAACTTGCGCGACAGGCGATAGAAGAAAACCTCGTCAGCCATGCACCGCCTCTCCCTTGCCGGCCGCCCGGTTGAGGCAGGCGTTGGCCAGGTTGTTGACGATCTCCGCCAGGCGCGGATCGTCGTGCTGATCGAGGTAGCTCTGGATGCGCAGATCCACATCCTGCTGGGTCGCCCCTTCGAGCAGGGCCATAAACTCGTCGGCGATGATCCGCCCCTGCCGGTAACCGGCCATGCGGCGCGCTTCGCGTTCGATCATCACCCGGATTTCGTTGGGGATGCCGGTGTGGCGCAGTTCGACCCGCTCACCCGGTTGCACCTCGTGGCTGGTGGCTTTGAGTTTTTGCTCAAGCAGACCGAGCGCCACGGCAAAGCCGTAGATGGTGGCGGCGGGAGTGGGGGGGCAGCCCGGGATATAGACATCCACCGGCACGATCTTGTCGGTGCCGCCCCAGACGCAGTAGAGGTCGTGGAAGATGCCGCCGTCACAGCCGCAGGCGCCGTAGGCGATGCAGATCTTGGGATCGGGGGCCGCCTCGTAGGCGCGCAGGGCCGGTACCCGCATCGCCCGGGTCACCGCGCCGGTAAAGAGCAGGATGTCGGCGTGACGGGGGGAGGCGACTACCTTGATGCCGAAGCGCTCGGCATCGAACAGCGGGGTGATGGTGGCGAAGATCTCGATTTCGCAGGCGTTGCAGCCGCCGCAATCGACCCGGTAGACATAGGCCGAGCGGCGAATGTCCTTGAGCAGGGTCTTCTTGAGTTTGGTGATCTCGGGATCCTGTGCCAGTGGCACGGCGCGGGTATGGGCATGGCCGACAACCGGTTCTATGCCTTTGATCTTGCTCATCACATCCACTCCTGTTGTGCGGCCATCGGTGTGGCTACCGGTGTGATCAGGGCCGAGTCAGGCTGGCTCAGCATGCTCTGTTTTCGTTTACAGTCGGGGCAGTGGTGCAGTCGCTCCGGGGTCGCCAGCGGTGTGCCTGCCTGCTTGAGGGTATCCTCCACCAGCGCCACCAGCTTGCTCGGGGCAAAGTAGGTGCCGCACAGGGTGCAGGGGGCCAGCGCGAAGCGGGCCTCCTCATAGAGATCCGCCTTGTTGGTTACCGCCAGTTCGAACTCGGGGGAGAGGGCGATGGCATGGGTCGGGCAGACCTCCTCGCAGCGGCCGCAGAAGATGCAGCGTGCCATGGAGATCTCCCAGCGTCGTTCGCCGGTCTCCATGTCCACTTCCATCACCAGCGCGTTGGCCGGGCAGGCCTTGGTACAGGCCGCGCAGGCGATGCACTGATCCGCCTGATATTTCGGTTTGCCGCGAAAATCCCGGTTCACCTCGTAAGGGGCGAAGGGGTATTTGGCGGTCGGGGTGCCAGCCTTGAGGATGGTCTTGAACAGCTTGATCATGATGACCCCTTATTTCAGCGGAGAGTTTTTGCGGTCGATGCCGTAGCGCTCGATCTCCTTGTAGGAGACCACGGTGGACTTGCCCTTCTTGGGGTCGACCAGGGTGACCCGATCGGTACAGGAGTAGCAGGGATCCAGACTGCCGATAATCAGCGGTGCATCCGCCACGGTATTGCCGCGCAGCATGTAGCGCAGAGCAGGCCAGTTGGCGTAGGTGGCGGCGCGGCAGCGCCAGCGGAACAGCTTCTGGTTATCTCCCGTCATGCTCCAGTGGACGTTCTCGCCGCGGGGCGCTTCGGTAAAGCCCAGCGCAAACTTGCCCGGCTGGTAGGTGAACCCTTCGGTCAACAGCGGCCCTTCAGGCAGGTGCTCCAGGCCGAACTCAATCATGTCGAGGGAGTCGTAGAGCTCGTGGATGCGCACCAGCACCCGGGATTGCACATCGCAACCCGCCTTGGTCTGGATCTCCATCGGCAGCTCGCGGTAGCCGGCAAAGTCGTGGACCCGGCGCACATCGCGCTTGAAGCCGCTCGCCCGCACCATGGGGCCGACGCAGCTGAAATCGCGGGCAATCTGCGGGTCGAGCTTGCCGATGCCGATCAGGCGGGAGGAGATGTTGGCGGTATCCAGCAGCATAGCCACCAGGGGTTTCAACTCATCACGCAGTTCGCGCACCAGCTGGGCACCCTTGATGCGATCTTCCTTGAAGATGTCGCGGCGCACCCCGCCAATCAGGTTGAGGCCGTAGGTCTTGCGGGCACCGGTCAGCAGCTCGGCCAGGGTCATGGATTTCTCCCGCACCCGGAAGAACTGCATAAAGCCGGTGTCGAAACCGGTGAAGTGGCTCGACAGGCCGATGTTGAGGATATGGCTGTGCAGGCGCTCCACCTCCAGCAGCACGGCGCGGATCATCTTGGCCCGCTCGGGCACCGGAATGCCCATGGCGTTCTCCACCGAGGTGGTGTAGGCGACGCTGTGGGTAAAGCCGCAGATGCCGCAGACCCGGTCGGTCAGAAACGCCACTTCGTTGTAGCCCATGCGGGTTTCCGCCAGTTTTTCCATGCCGCGATGGACATAGAAGAGGCGGTAGTCGGCATCGATGATATCTTCGCCATCGACGAACAGACGAAAATGTCCCGGTTCATCCGAGGTGATGTGCAGCGGGCCGACCGGCACGATGCGGTTGGCATCACTGCCGAGCTCATTGACGAAGGGGTAGGTCTCGGTGTCGGTGGTGGGCATCGGGCGCTGGCGATAATCCATGGCGTCCTTGCGCAGCGGGTGGATATCCTCCGGCCAGTCGTCCGGCAGCACCAGACGGCGCTCATCCGGCAGACCGATGGCGCGCAGGCCATACATGTCGCGGATCTCCCGCTCGCCCCACACCGCCGCCGGAATGGTCGGGGTGATGGAGGGGTACTCCTGGGTATCGGCATCCACCAGCACCTTGACGGTGATCCAGCACTTGGTGTCGCCCTCCATGGAGAAGACGTGGTAGACGGCGAAGTGGCCGTTGAGGCTGCGCTCGTCATTGGCAAAGGAGAGCGGAAGCCAGCCCCCCAGCTGATGGAAGATCAGGCTGGCGGTCTCGACCAGACTGGTGGGTTTGACGGTAATGGTGGCCTGATCGGCGGTTTGCCACTCCTCGTCGACGATGGCGTGGGGCAGTTGGGTTCGCACCTGCTGGATGTAGTCGCAGCCGATGCGATCCGAAATGGCGATGGTCATGCAGTTCTCACTTTAATGTTCGGGAATGAGCATTCACAAATGATGAAATCGGAAAAAGTTGCTGTGTTGGCGGGCATGGCTCAGACCCCGACCAGATAGGCGAGCAGCGCCAGCAGGGCCAGCCCCAACCCGTAGCGGGTGAGCTTGTGGGTGCGCACGAATTGGGTACGGGCCATGGCGTTTTCGATGATGCCAGCCAATAAAAAGGCCACCAGCAGCTTGCAGGCGAGGATCAGCGCCGCACCGATGAGTGCAGGCAGACTCCAGTTGGCTGCTTTGCCGAAGGGCAGGAAAATCACCAGAAAGAGCTGCACCACCACCAGTTGCTTGAGGCCGATGGAGAGCTTGAGCAGGGCCAGCCCCGCACCGGAATACTCGGTGAGCGGCCCCTCCTGCAACTCCTGCTCGGCCTCGGCGCAGTCAAAGGGCAGCTTGCCCATCTCGACAAACACCGCGAAGGCGCAGGCGGCGCCCGCCAGCAGGGTCGCGATAGGTGCAGCCAGCGGCTGGGTCGCCACATAGCGGCTGATGTTGCCGAGATCCGAGCTGCCCACCATCATCGCCATGATGAAGCAGGCGAGCACCAGAATGGGCTCTACCAGAATGCCGAGGGTCAGTTCGCGGCGGGCACCAATCCCTGCAAACATGCTGCCGCTGTCGAGCCCCGCCAGCGAAAAGAAGAAGCGGAAGATGGCGAACAGATAGATGTCGGTGATGAGATCCCCGGCGATGGGGAAGGGGGACTCGTGAGTCAGGGTCGGCAGCGCCATCCCTACCAGCAAGAGAGCTGCGATCAGCAGTGCAGGCATCAGGTTGAAGATGATGCCGGCAGGCTCCGGGGTTACCTCCTGACGGCGCAGGAGCTTGGCGATATCACGGTAATCCTGCAGCAGGCCCGGCCCCTGACGGGAGTGCATCTTGGCTCGTAGCACCCGGTTGAAACCGGTGGCGAGCGGGGCCAGCGCCAGCATGGCGATGGCCTGGGTCAGGGCGAGGGCAACCATGCCCCAGCTCGGCATTTCAAGAACAGGCATATCAGACTCCTACAGCCATCAGGATAAAGAGCGCCAGCACCACGCCATGGAGGATCCAGCCAGTGTTGCCGGGGGCATCGCTCACCCCGTGCAGGGCGCTGGCCAGATCGAGCTGCGGTTGCTTGCGATAGAGCGGCGCGCAGAGCTGGCGCAAGGTGTGGGTGACACCGCCTGAGGTGAGGCTCATGCGCTCCTCATAGGCGTAACCACAGGCCCACGGGGTGCCAGCGTGACGACGACCCAGCTTGGGCCCCTTGAAGATGGCCAATACCAGCAGTGGTATGAGGAACAGCCCCAGCAGGGTGATGGCAATAACGGGCGGGGAGAGGATCGCCTGGCTGCTATCGAGCGGCAGCAGGGTCGCGCCGGTGGCGACACTCATCTGGCTGTTGACCAAGGCTTGGCCATAGCTGGCGATATGGGGGGCAATCCAGGGGGCGCCCAGACCCAGCACCAGACAGACGGCGGCCAGCAGCAGGGTGCCTGCCACCATGGCGCCCGGTACTTCGCGGGCGTGGCTCGCTTTTTCGCTGCGCGGTGCGCCGCAGAAGCAGATGCCATACACCTTGACGAAGCACATCACCGCCATGGCGCCGGTTACCGCCAGCATCACTACCGCGAGCGGCGCAACGACGGAGGTGCCGAGCTTGGTCATGGACAGCAGCGCCTGATAGATAAACCACTCGCTGACAAAGCCGTTCAGCGGCGGCAGCGCCGAGATGGCCATGGCACCGATGAGGAACGCCAGCGCGGTCCAGGGCATCAGTTTGGCGAGGCCACCCATCTTGTCCATGTCGCGGGTGTGCAGGCGGAACATCACAGAGCCGGTGCCCATAAAGAGCAGGCTCTTGAAGATGGCGTGGTTGAGCAGGTGATAGAGGGCGCCGAGCAGCCCCAGCACCACCAGTGCCGGTTGCTGATTGGCGATGCCGATCATGCCGATGCCCATCCCCATCAGGATGATGCCGATGTTCTCCACCGTGTGGTAGGCGAGCAGCCGCTTGAGATCGTGCTCGGCCAGCGCAAACAGCACCCCGAGCACCGCCGAGCAGGCACCGAAGATCAGCACCATGTAGCCCCACCAGAGCTGGCTGGCGCCGAGAAAATCGATGCTGACCCGCAAGATGCCAAACAGCCCCAGCTTGACCATCACGCCGGACATCAGCGCCGAGATATGGGACGGCGCGACGGGCTCGGCCACCGGCAGCCAGCCGTGCAGCGGCACGAAACCGGCGCGCAGGCCAAAGCCGCAGAAGCTGAGCAGGAACACCAGAGAGGCCAGGGCGCCCGCCAGATGGTGCTCGCGCAGTGCGGCGAACTCCAGCGAGCCGCTTTCACGGCAGAGCAGCCAGAAGGCGACCAGTACCAGCGCCATGCCGATATGGTTCATCACCAAGTAGAGACGGCTCTGTTTGGCTGCTTCCGGGTTGGTTTTGACCAGCCAGTAGGTAGTGAGGGTCACCAGCTCGTAGCAGAGCAGAAAGCCCAGTGCATTGTCGGCCAGCACCATGCCCACCATGGCGAACAGGAAGAGGTTCATCAAGGCGCCGATGGTGACATCGCCCTTGCCCTGATACTCGCGAATATAGGCAAAGGAGTAGAGGGAGACGGCAACGCCCACCAGGGTGATCACCAGCAGCATCAGCGCGGAGAGCATATCCAGATGCACCGAGCCCAGCAGCCAGAGCTGGCCGTCGACGGGGGTGCCTTGAGCAAAGATCTGGATGGCGGCGACCAGACCCGCGAGCGAGCCCAGCAGGGCAAAGCCGCTGTTGAGACGGTTGGCCAGTGCGGGCAGCTTTTGCAGCAGCAGACCGGCGGCAGCGCCCAGCAAAAAGAGCAGGAGCGTGGCCATAACAAGGGGGGACAACATCAGCACGCTCCCTCTGTGGTGGATAAATCGGACGCAGGGATCGCCGTGGCAGGCGCCGAGAAGGCTGAGGCCCCTTGCGGGTTGGTGTCGGCCGCTTGCTGGCGACGGATACGGGCGGCGCGTTCGGTGTCGCTGTCATTGACCAGCTTCAGTGCCTGGGAGGGGCAGGCTCCGACACAGGCCGGGCCATCGGCGCGAAACTCGCACAGGTCGCACTTGACCGCGATGCTGCGCACCCCCGGCTCCCAGCTCAGCAGATCCTCGCCAAAGCAGCGCAGGCCGGCAGAGGTTGAGGGGTTGCTGGAGCGGATGGAGCAGGGGATATAGGTGTCGTAACTGGTGGCCACGGCCACCGGACGGCTGCCGCCGCTCTGGATAGCGCCAAAGGGGCAGGCCACGGCGCAGAGATTGCAGCCGATGCAGAGCGACTCATTGAGTTGCACGCAATCGCCGGTCTGGCGAATTGCCTCGACCGGGCACACCTTGCTGCAGGGGGCATCGTCACAGTGACGGCACTGAACCGGCATGGTCGCCTGCTCGTGTCGCATAACGGTTAAACGGGGGGCTTGCTGCAAACCTTGCGCCTTGTGTACCTCGCTGCAGGCCGCCATACAGGTGCCACAGCCGATACAAAGCTTGGGGTCAGCGATAACGAAGCGGTTCATAGCCTACCTTGTCGTGTCGCGAACGGAGAAAGTAGGGGCAGGTTGGCAAGATACGGGCCAGAATGGTTCTTACAGATAAATTGGTTTTAAGTGGCTGTTTTTAAATGAATAAAAATATTCATGTAGTTGAGTAAACGCGCTAATGTGGCTGTCGAACTGTGACGTTCGTCACTTGTGACGAAGCCATCGGGAGGGTTCGTCACCTTGGAAAACGCAGCATGAGTAGGATGCAAAGAACGCAGTGAATTGCACCGCTATCAAAATATGTTCGCGGTGCACGGCGCTGCGCTTGTTGCACCCTACGGTTGTTGTGAGAGGGGAAATGAGCTGGTTCGATTTTCCGTGGTTTGCCCCCTTCTCCCCTTGCGGGAGAAGGGTTGGGGATGAGGGGACCAGTCATTGGAGTTAACGGAAACAAGAGAGGGAGGCCAATGCCTCCCTCTCTATTTGCTGAGGTTTTCTATGCCTTTAAGAGGCCATCAAGCCGATATCAGATATCCACCTGCGAACCCAGCTCGATAACCCGGTTGGGCGGGATCTCGAACTGATCCGGGGCGCGCAGGGCGTTGCGCTGCAGCAGCATAAAGAGCTTGCCGCGCAGATAGAGATACCAGGGGCGGTCTTTCATGATGAGCGACTCGTGGGCCATAAAGAACGAGGTCTCCATCATCCGGCAGCTCAGCCCCTCGGCGTTGCAGCGGTGGAAGATCTCCTCCACGTTCGGGGTCTCGCGCCAGCCGTAGCTCGCCACCACCCGCCAGAAGGTGGGGGAGAGCTGCTCGATGCAGACCCGGCGCACATTGTGGACGTAAGGCACATCCTCCACCCGCAGGGTGAGCAGGATGATCCGCTCGTGCAGCACCTTATTGTGCTTGAGGTTATGGAGCAGCGCATGGGGGATCACATTGACCACCCGCGACATATAGACAGCAGTACCGGCCACCCGGGTCGGCGGAGATTTTTCCAGCGAGGCGATCATCGGCTCAAGGGAGTTGCCGTGCTCGTTCAGGCGGCGAATAAGCTGGAAACGCTCGCTCTTCCAGCTGGTCATCACGGTGAACATCACCGCGCCCAGGGTGAGCGGCAGCCAACCACCGGAGAAGATCTTGGCGAGGTTGGCGGCAAACAGCGGCACGTCGATACAGAGCAGCGCGGCAAACAGGATGGCCACCAGATACTTGTTCCAGTGCCAGCTGTTCTTGGCCACCGAGCAGGAGAGGATGGAGGTAAGCACCATGGTGCCGGTCACCGCGATGCCGTAGGCCGCCGCCAGATTGCTGGAGTGCTCGAAGCTCATGATGACGATCACCACCGAGATATAGAGCATCCAGTTGATGACCGGAATATAGATCTGGCCGGACTCCTGCTCGGAGGTGTGAACGATGCGAATGGGTGAGAGATAACCGAGGCGCACCGCCTGACGGGTCAGCGAAAAGACCCCGGAGATGACGGCCTGTGAGGCGATCACCGTCGCCATGGTTGCCAAGAGCAGCAGCGGCAGCAGCGCCCATTTCGGCGCGAGCAGGAAGAAGGGGTTGGCAATGGCGGCGGGGTTACTCAGCAGCAGCGCACCCTGACCGAAGTAGTTGAGTACCAGGGAGGGCAGCACCACGATAAACCAGGCGAGGCGAATTGGATTTTTGCCAAAGTGGCCCATATCCGCGTAGAGCGCCTCCACCCCTGTGATGGCCAGCACCACGGCACCGAGGGCAAAGAAGGAGGTGGTCTGGTACTGGATAAAGAAGCGCACCGCCCAGATGGGGTTGAGCGCACCCAGCACCTCGGGGTTGTGGAGGATGCCGCGCAGCCCCAGCACCGCCAGCGTCATAAACCAGATCAGCATGATGGGGGCAAACAGCTTGCCCACCATGGCGGTGCCATGTTTCTGGATGGCAAACAGCAGGGTCAGCACCAGCACCGAAAGGGTGACGATATAGGGGGCGAGGGCGGGGGTGAGAATGCTCAGGCCCTCGATGGCCGACATCACCGACATCGCCGGGGTGATCACCACCTCGCCATAGAAGAAGCTGCCGCCAATCAGGCCGAGGATGATCAGCAGCGGCGTCCAGCGGGGGGAGGCGTTGCGGGTCGCCAGCGACATCAGGGTGAGAATGCCCCCTTCACCGGCGTTATCTGCCCGCATCACAAAGGAGAGGTACTTGACCGACACCACCAGGGTCAGCAGCCAGAAGATCAGCGAGAGAAAACCGAGAATGGAGGCCGGCTCGACGCCGAACCCGAATTGACCTGACAGGCACTCGCGCAAGGTATAGAGCGGGCTGGTGCCGATATCGCCATAGACCACGCCAATCGCCGCCAGCATAACGCCGGACATGGCTTGTTGTTTATCACAGTTCATGAGTTCATCTTGTCAGTTTGATGTTTACACGTTTGCCAACGCACAGTTGCCCGACCTACCAGGAAAATCGTGATATTTAATCGGGAGGGAATTAATGGATTGCGATGGGAAAGGGCGCTAACCGAATAGTGATCTGCTTGCCATGGAACACAGTCTGTTCATCTGTCATTAAGCTTATAATGACACACACTCTGCGGGACTATGCTCAGTTATAAATAATCAAAAGTTCAATTTGAGTAAGGGAATTAATTATCCGGCGATTGAAATATATGTGGTAAAGTGAGTAACCGATTGTTTTATCTGTGGATCTTTTTGGTCGTTATTTTCTACTGGGGCGATGATAGAGTCTTTATTTGATATGTGAGAGGGTCTGGATAACGGGAACGTAAAGTGGCTGCCATAACGTTAGCCACGATCAAGTAAAACGAGAGAGGACATAAACGTAGAATTGCACCACTCATTAAAAGCGTAAGAGAAGAGGTGCAATGCGTTGCACTTATTGCACCCTACGGAAATTACTTATTTTTATTGGGTCTTAATTGTACAAAATCCAAGTCTACTTTTGAATAAACAGTATAAACTATTTTAAATGCTTTTATAGCTTGTAGTAGATTGTTTAGAAAGATCAAATAGTGTTCTGATTGTCCTGAGTCATAGTTTATAACCCCTGTCTTTACATCATATTGGGCACTAAAGTGACCTATGTCATTTCGCATTTGTCGGCTGACAGATTGAAATAGAGAATGTATCTCAGGGCACTCTTCTAGTAAGTTTAATCGCTTATATGAAGTCATTGATTTTAATTTTATTATACTTATGCCCGGAGTGGAAAAATTATGGATTGAACCTCTGTTGGCTAAGTTCAGTATTAATATCATATAGATTGAAGTTTTTGATATAAGTTCGAATATATCCACATATAAGCTTTTAACAGTATCAAAATCGGAACGATAGAGTCTACATCTATACATATCTTGTTTAAAATCATCAGAAGCAAACTCATAAATAAATCCAGCTATATAAGACTCTCATGTACAGGACCTTAAGCATTGAGCCCCTTTAAAACGCCCTCCAAGGTCCTGTTCTGTATCGATTTTCTCTGCTTGGTTCGGCAAGCGTTCTTGGCCAAATAATCAGCTGCCCATTCCAATCGTTCCCTTATTTCTGTCAGCGCTCTATGGGCCACTGCTTCCAATAGCGGCAACCACCATGTCGTACTGTTCTTTGACGCTTTCAACATCGATAGCTTCCCTGTCATCACACTCTGCGCGACCCGTCTTTTCATCACCAGCGACAGCAAACTCGTCCACACCAATCCCTCGGCGATGGCTTTCTCCCCCGTCACAAACCCCTTGAGCCGGTTGTGCGATTTCCACTCTTTAAATAACAACTCCACCTGCCAACGGCAGCGATACAGGCTCATCACCTGCTCTGCTGACCATGCCGCTCGCGGCAGGTTGGTCATCCACAAGCAGAACCGCTTTTCCTCGGCAAACCAGCGTCGGATCAAGCGGTACTCGACCTTGCCGGACTTCACCACCATATCCAGCACCTCGGCCCGACAGCGCCGCCGTCCTGCCTCTTTCAGTGACAGTCCCGCCAGTTTTGGCACTTCCCGTCCATCACCGCGCCAGGCCTGGATTATCTTGGGGTTCAGGCTTTGCGTTCCTCGCACCAGATAAAATCCGCCAGCGTCGTTCACCTGCTCAAACCAGGCCCTGTCAATGTAACCCGCGTCAGCCAGCAGCAGGCAGTTGGCCAGCTTGTGGGCCTCAGGGAGAAATTGCCGCTCCCCTGCGGTATCGGCAGACACACTCATGCACAGTGGGCTCTGCTCCGACAGAGACATGGTCATATGGCACTCGATAGCCGCCGGACTGATGGTCTTGAACCGGCCGGGAAAGTCAGCCGCCAGACGCCGGTGCACCGCGAAGGAGGTGCCATCGTGCAATAACACCTGCTTGAACGCGCCGAGGGAGGCCGCTTTGAGTTGATGGTCGATACGCAAGGCGATGGCCCGTTCGACCAAGGCTTTCATAAACAGGGCAAAGCTCTCTTTGCGCAGCTGATTGTGAAACGGTTTGTAGGAAACCTGATGCGCGTTCACCAGTTGCAACGCATTGAAATGACGGTGTAAACCGGCAATGTCATTGACCTGGTCTCCCCCCATGGCCCGCAGCAGTGCAGGGACGAGCATGGCAGGGGTAATGGCGCGCTGACGCAGACAAAACTTGCAGAGCCGAGCAATGCGCTCGAGTGCAGCGGGAGCCAGGAGTTGCTCCAGATAGTGATTAGCATTAATAATGGTCATAGGCTTCGCGCGTGTTGATTTTGTTTGGCGATAAAATCAGATCACAAACGAAGCCTTTTTTATATCTATTTCAATTGGTTGCCGCTAAAGATCCTGTACATGATAAGACTCTATGTTTTTAAAAATGCGCCTGTGAATGTTAAAGAGTTTTCTTCGATTTATCAAATATTGATGTTCTTGATGAAAGTCACAGAGTAGTGAGTAATAGCTGTTCGCATGAGTTGCAATACATTCATTCAATGCTTGGTAGTATTCATCATATAAATTGGCTCTCTTTTCTATTCCTAAGAGATTAAAAAACAATATGGATACATGTGAATAGGCTTCATTTATCAACAATTGTTCGCTAATTGATGGGATATCATCTGTGATTTTTATTTTTGATTTGTATAATAGTTTGCGGACTTTTTCCCAGTTAAAATCCTCTATTGCAGATAAAATGCTTAAGTGCTCATGTAGAATATGCTTTTTAATCCATGAGAAAAACATTATGACTCTTATATAGAGTTGAGCACAATCAAAATCTTTTTTGAAAAAATATAGTCTTGGTGAACCACCTTCCGTCAGCGGTTTGTTGTGAACATCAAGGAAAACTGGGTAGTATGATGATAAGGTGATAACATTAGAGTCCATATCTTTCAGGTGAACCTCTTTCGGTTCAATTTCTTTACACTCGTCAGATTGTATTAATACATAATGTTTTTTATTTTTTACCACTAATGTTGTATCAAGTTGACAATTTGGGCAAGAATAAAGATACTCATCATTTCCTGTTTCTGGTTGGTCGATTCTAAGCCATACAATATACGAACATGAGCTGCACTGAACTAAGCATCTATTAATCATAAATTAAATTCCAAAACGTAATTTTATAAAAAACAGTCTCTATTTATAATTCAATGCTAGGTTTTATCTCTAGTGTTATTTATTAATATTTCCGCTAGATACCAGCCTCCGGTTTGCTACTTTTAATATGTTCTGTTTTATCACTTATCTGCATGGAAACGCTCCCTCAACGGAGCTGGTTGCCAAGTGGCACATAGTAACCGGACATGTGAAAAACTGAAGGGGCAGGGGCCTAAAACCGGCTCCGGCTCAACAAATTCATCAAGGTAAGGAGATTTATTGCTCGGTTTGACTTGATGCTGATGGGCTGGCGAGATAGTAAAACCCAACAATCAGCCGCCCCGCCATCCTCTCTGATGGCGCCATTTATCTCCCTATACTCCGTTGGGGCAGGGGTTGGTCAGCCGGTGTCGAGCTCGTCACTTTTGTCGTGTCGATCACAGTTCTGCGGGTTGGTCGTCATCGTCACCAGTCCAAAAATTTCACTTCCTAATTCTGTTTACCCCTTTATTTTCAGTTGCTTGCGAATTTTATTTCGCTCACTTCCGTTTTTGGTCTGATAAATGCTTTGTGGGTGAGCCGGCTGCGTCGTCGCTGTGCGAGTGTAGGCCCCTCGGGGTGATGGCACTCGGGCACGTCGGGCGATGCCAGTGCGGCAGTAACGAACCATTTAGGATCCCTCTCTATGAACAGCTTCGTGATTGCAGATCCCAGTCTCTGTATTGGGTGTCGTACCTGTGAGGTGGCCTGCGCCGTTTCACACCAGTCAGGGTCTTGCAGCGGGACCCTTGAGCGGGAGGGCGGCCTGCATCTTGCCATCGAGGATGGACATCTGGTCTCCAAGGACAGCTACTTTCAGCCGCGTCTGAAGGTGATCGTGGGCAGCAAGGTGACCACGCCGGTGCTCTGCCGCCAGTGTGAAGACAAGCCGTGCGCCATGGCCTGCCCCAACAATGCCATCGTCAGCGAGGATGGCTGCGTCAAGGTGCATCAGGAGCGCTGCATTGGCTGCAAATCCTGTGTGGTGGCCTGTCCTTACGGCGCCATGGCGGTGGTGGTGAAAGAGGCGGCCCCTGCGGCTGATTCGCTGTTCAAGCGGCCGCAGACCAAGGCACAAGCCTTGAAGTGCGATCTCTGCCGTCACCGTGAGTCGGGCCCGGCCTGTGTCGAGGTCTGCCCGACCCAGGCGCTGCGCTTGGTGACTCCTGAGTCGCTCGGCGATCTGAATCGCCAGAAGCAGCTGGCCAGTGCCGAGGCGATGGCGGTCTGTCAGCGCCAGCCGGTCTCTGCATAAGGCCATGGGGATGGCGTGCGCCGGACGGCCCTTGCTGGCCCGGGGCGCCGTCTCTCTGCGGTGTCTTGTGCAAGATTTTTTTACCGTTAACTGCGTTTTTCCGTTAACAAACAAGAGTGTGAGTCATGAAAAAAGTCATTACCGTCTGCCCCTATTGCGGCACCGGTTGCAAAATCAACCTGCTGGTTGAAAACGACAAGGTGGTGGGTGCCGAAGGCGCCAACGGCCGGACCAACGAGGGGCAGCTCTGCCTCAAGGGCTATTACGGTTGGGATTTCCTCAACGACACCAACTTGCTGACCCCCCGTCTCAAGAGCCCGATGATCCGCCGCGAGCGCGGTGGCAAGCTCGAGTCTGTCTCCTGGGATGAGGCGATCGACTTTGCCAGCAGCCGTCTGGCTGCCATCAAGGCGAAATATGGTGCCGACGCTATCATGACCACCGGCTCGGCCCGTGGCCCGGGTAACGAAGCCAACTATGTGATGCAGAAATTTGCCCGCGCAGTGCTGGGGACGAACAACGTCGACCACTGCGCGAGGGTGTGACACGCACCCTCAGTCTCCGGTCTGGAGACAACTGTAGGCAACGGCGCCATGAGCAACGCCATTCCCGAAATTCAAGAGACCAAGTGCCTGCTGGTGTTTGGTTACAACGCTGCTGACTCTCACCCCATCGTGGCCCGCCATATCCTCAAGGCGAAGGCAAACGGGGCCAAGGTGATTGTGTGTGATCCCCGTATGGTGGAGACCGCCCGCATCGCCGATCAGTGGCTGCCGCTCAAAAACGGCTCCAACATGGCGCTGGTTAACGCCTTCGCCAACGTGTTGATCAGTGAAGGGCTCTACAACAAGGAGTTCGTCGCCAACTACACCGAAGGGTTCGACACCTTCAAGGCGACGGTCGCCAAGTACACCCCGGAATATGTCGAGGGGATCACTGGCCTCAAGGCCGCCGATATCCGCGCCGCCATTCGCACCTATGCCGCGTCGCCTGCGTCCATGATCCTGTGGGGCATGGGGGTGACTCAATACGGTCAGGCGGTGGATGTGGTCAAGGGGCTCGCGGGTCTGGCGCTGCTGACCGGTAACTTCGGTCGTCGTGGCACTGGCTGCGGGCCGGTGCGCGGGCAGAACAACGTGCAGGGCACCTGCGATATGGGGATGCTGCCGCACCAGTTCCCGGGTTATCAGTCGGTGAGCGACCCCGAGATCAGTGCCAAGTTCGCCAAGGCGTGGGGCGTGCCGTCTCTTTCCCAGAAACCCGGCTACCGGTTGACGGAGCTTGGCCACAAGGTGGAGGAGGGCAAGTGCAAGGCGTTCTACATCTTCGGTGAAGATCCGGCGCAGACCGAGGCCGACCTGGCCCAGTTCCGCCGCACCCTGGGCGGCATGGATCTGGTGATCGTGCAGGATATCTTTATGACCCAGACCGCCGAGATGGCGGATGTGATCCTGCCCGCCACCAGTTGGGGCGAGCACGAGGGGGTTTACAGCTCGGCGGATCGCGGCTTCCAGCGCTTCTACAAGGCGGTCACTCCCCCCGAGAATGTGAAACCGGACTGGGCAATCTTCTCGCTGATGGCCACCGCCATGGGGTATCCCATGGAGTACCACAACACCGAAGAGATCTGGGACGAGATGCGCGCCCTTTGCCCGCTCTATACCGGGGTCAGCTACGACAAGATGGCCGATCTCAAGAGCGTGCAGTGGCCGTGTCCGACCGAGGATCACCCGGGCACCAGCACATTGTTCGAGGGGAATGTGTTCACCACCCCGAGCGGCAAGGGTCAGCTGATCGCCTCCGAGTGGCGGGCGCCGCTGGAGCAGCCTTGTGCGGAGTATCCGCTGGTGCTCTCCACTGTGCGCGAGGTGGGGCACTACTCCTGCCGCTCCATGACTGGCAACTGCTCGGCGCTGCAAACCCTGGCCGATGAGCCGGGCTATGTGCAGATCCACCCGAGTGATGCGCAGAAGCTCGGGGTGAAGGATCAGGCGCTGGTGTGGATCTCGTCGCGGCGCGGCAAGGTGATCACTCGGGCCAACTACAACGAGCGGGTCAACGCCGGGGTGGTCTACATGACCTACCAGTGGTGGATCGGGGCCTGTAACGAGTTGACCATCGAGCACCTTGATCCGGTCTCCTACACCCCTGAGTACAAGTACTGTGCGGTGAAGATTGAGCGTATTGAAGGTCAGGCTGAGGCGGAAGTGTACGTCCAGACTGAATACAGCGCGCTCAAGGCGAAATTGCGCAGCGCCGCCAAAGGGTAATCGTCGTTAATAAAGTGGATCCAGGCTCTGTTTACAGGGCCCGGATCCCCTCATCCTTTTTTCAGCTGGCAGGTGTCCACCATGAACCGTGAATTAACGATCTCGTTCGGGATTTTTTATGTTTCAGCCTATTTGTTGGCAATGTTATTGGGGATGGGGTGTTACCTCTGGTACGACGAATTGATATTTCTGCTGGGCTTTGGCTTCTTCGGCTGTTTTATCGCCGCGCGCATCGCCATGGGCGCCGTGCTGGCGGCCCTGAGCGTGCAGTTGGCCTGGCTTGTGGCCTTCCTCTCCACCACGCTGGTGAATACGTTGCTGCTGGGCCTCTCCGCTTTGGTGGTCTATTTGACCCATCAGGCGGTGTCGGTAGACATATCACAGAATATCAGCTGGTTATTGGTGGCGTTTCAGTTGCTATCGGCGGGCTTTATTTTCGGTGGACTCAAGCTCCATCCGGGCAATATTGGAAAATCCATTTTCGAACAAATCGGTAGTAAGGAGTCAAATATATGAAACGTATTGAAGAGCAAGCGCAGCTGCTGGATCAGGAGTATCAGGGCATCGCCCTGCTGTTTGACCAGTTTTGCCAGCGGGCGGGCACCCTCGCCAAGCAATACAAGTTTTTCAACTGGCCCGATTACGAGGATACTCCGCCACTGTGCCGGGCGTTCACCCTGTTAGGGGAAACGCGCGAGCTCAGACTCTCTTGTCAGCCAGGTGAGCGGGGAGAACTTAACGGTATCCTCCAGATCGTCGATGAAGCCGGGCAGGTTCAGGCCAGCCAGGTGTATCGGGCCGATGGCCGTTTGCCGCAGGAAACCGGCCGGTTTCTCGATAATCCGCCCGAGCTGCTACTCAAATTGATGCTCGATGCCGTCTGGCAGCCCGGCCTTGTCGAGGGGCAACCGCTCATCGCCAATGAGTGCCGCTGACACAATCAACGCGATGATGCCGATATGCGCCTGTTGCAGGGATGACACGGGATCTCGTGAGCCAGAGGCGCTGTCATCGGGTTCGGGAGACTCAATACCTGAATTCGGACGAAGGGTGGCGCATGCATGTCGGAATATCAGAGGGTTGGCTTGGTGCGGGCTTGCGATAACGCGTGACAACTCATGACAAAAGGGGGCTGAAAAACGACAGCCCACTGGCGATAACGGATCGGCGCTGAGTGGATCGGCGAATATAGGTGTGGCAGGGATCGGCCTGGAGTAATGAGTCCCGTGTGTGCCCCCATGGTTGTATTGAAAATAGGGCTACCTTATGATCCAACGCTCAGTGCGATACCATTTAATGAGTATTGATTTTTATGATTAAACGTTAATGGACTACGTTTTTTTATTGTGACATCTGACGGAGCTCCCCGTCCTTGCTGATGTCTTGCCTGCATAGCGGTAACGTGAGGCCAGAATGCTAAATGTGAGTGCCATTCCTCTGGACGAAATCTCCCCCATCTGGGACGACGGTTTTCTTTCTCTGTCCAAAACCCTGCTGTCGGCAGTCACCCTCGACGACTTTATAAAAAAACTCAACAAGATCGATGCCTGTTTTGGCGGCGTGACCCGGGTCAACCTGATCCTCAACATGGGTGCGGACGAGGAGGCCATCGTCTATTTCATGGGCGCGATCGGCCCAAAGCATCTGGTCTGCCCCAAGGCAGAGCTGCACGTCTCCCCCCGTCCTACCAAGGAAACCCCGGAACAGGCCATCATTCTCGCTGCCGCCCGCTTTGAGAATCGCTGCCCGGCCCTGGAGCGCGAAGGGATCTACGCGGGGCTGCGCTCCTACTGCCAGCTCCCCATCACCACCGCTCGCAGCCACCTTGGCGGGGTCGAGTTTATCAACACCCGGCTCGACAGCTTCACCATGGAGACCCTGGCCAAGCTGACCCAGCTGGCGGCTATCATCGCCATTGCGCTGGAGAACGTGCTCGACAAGGAGCGCACCCTGGAGCAGGCCAACTCCCTGCGCCTTGAGCGCGACAGCTGCAAAATTCTGGTGGATGTGACCAATGCGGTGATCAAACTGGTGCGTATCGCCGAGCTGCCCAGGAGCCTGTTTGCCATCCTGCAGCACCACTTCGGTATCAGCAGCTTGTGTCTGGCGGAGTACAACGCCACCTCCGACAGCTTCAAGAGCTATCTGGTCAATCAGCACCAGAGCGATCAGCCGGGCATCATCGATCACTCCTGTTTCGAGAAGAAGTGTCTGCAGGGGGCCCTTGGTCACAGCGAGCCGTTTTTCGTCTATCGCGAGCACGGTAACGGCTGCAGCAATCGTTGCCGCTTTACCTCCCAGATCCTGCCGCCCGAGGCGGACAGCTCCTGCGTTTTGCCGCTGCGCTATCGGGGCAACCTGCTGGGGGTGTTGATCCTCTCGCACCCCCATGCCGACTTCTTTGCCGATATCGATATCTCCTTGCTGGAGCAGGTGGCGGCGCGCACGGCGATTGCCATGAACAATGTGCAGGCGCAGCAGGAGATCACCAACACCAACGGCGCCAAAGAGAAGACCATTCGCATCAACGAGCCGCAGATGCAGGGGGAGTTCCCCCACATCATTTATCAGAGCTCGGTGATGGAGAGCGTGCTGGAGAAGGTGCGGCTGGTGGCCGAGAGTGACAGTACCGTGCTGATCCTCGGCGAGACCGGCACCGGCAAGGAGCTGATCGCCCAGGCCATTCACGCCCTGAGTGCCCGCCACGACCACGAGATGGTGAAGGTGAACTGCGCCGCCATCCCCACCGGCCTTATCGAGAGCGATCTGTTCGGCCACGAGAAGGGGGCCTTTACCGGCGCCCTGACCCAGCGCATCGGCCGTTTCGAGCGGGCCCACAAGGGCACCCTGTTCCTCGACGAAGTGGGGGACATGCCGCTGGATCTGCAGCCGAAACTGCTGCGGGTATTGCAGGAGCACGAGCTGGAGCGGGTCGGCAACAGCAACCCCATCGCAGTGGATGTGCGGCTGGTGGCCGCCACCAACTGCGATCTGCTCTCCATGGTCAAGAACAAGCGCTTTCGCAGCGACCTCTACTACCGGCTCAATGTCTTTCCCATCGAGCTGCCGCCGCTGCGGGAGCGGCGCGAGGATATCCCGCTCTTGGTCAATTTCTTTATCAAGAAGATCGCCAAGCGGATGCGCCGCACCATCACCTCGATCCCCGCCGATGCCATGAAGATGCTGGTGTCACTGCCGTGGTTCGGCAATATTCGCGAGCTGGAGAACGTCATCGAGCGCGCCGTGGTGATGACCCGCGGCCATGTGCTCAACCTCTCGCCCGATGAGCTGATGCCCCTCAAGGGCTACCACAAGATTGAGACGCTGGTGTATGACGAGCCCGCTTCTCCGCTGTTTGTCGAGGAGGCACCGACCGATGAGCGCGAGGCGATCATCGCCGCCCTGCGCGACTGCAACGGCATCGTCGCTGGCGAGCGGGGGGCGGCCAACCGCCTCGGCATGAAGCGCACCACGCTACTCTCCAAGATGAAGCGGCTCGGCATCTCGGCCAGAGATCCCGAGATCATTGACGGGGTCGCTCCATGAGAGAGCTACTTGAGCTTGAGGCGCGGAGCGAGCAAAAACAGAACGAGCAGTGCGAGCAGAGAGAACAAAGAGAGCAGAGCGAACTGGCCCGCTGTGCCATCCATCGCGAGGTGGTGCACTACCGCGCCGATACCTTGACCTGCGACAGCGAGATGGAACTCCCCTCCGAGACGCCAGTGGCGCTGGTCTACAACGGTATCGCCCACAGCGTGATGATGTGCTCGGCCTCCGATCTGGAGGATTTCGCCATAGGCTTTTCGCTCTCGGAGGGGATCATCGACAGCCTGCTCGATATCCACGACATCGAGCAGGTTGACGGCTGTCAGGGGATTGAGCTGCATATCACTCTGGCCAATCGCTGCGTCCATCGCCTCAAAGAGAAGCGGCGCACGATGGCGGGGCGCACCGGTTGCGGCATCTGCGGCAGCGAGAGTCTGGAGCAAGTGATCCGCACCCAGCCAGTGCTGCCCGACAGCCAGCGTCTGGACGTGGGCCATATCGACAAGGTATTGAGCGCGCTGCGCCCGCTCCAGCTATTGGGTCAGCGCACCGGCGCCACCCATGCCGCGGTGCATCTGGATAGTGCGGGCAATATTCTCGCCATTCGCGAAGATGTGGGGCGGCATATCGCGCTGGACAAGCTGGTGGGCCATCTGTGCCGCACTGGCCGCCGTGACGGCGCCATTCTGGTGACCAGCCGCGCCAGCTTCGAGATGGTGCAAAAGTGCGCCAGCGCCGGGGTGGAGATCCTGCTCGCCATCTCTGCCGCCACCGAGCTTGCGGTCGAGCGGGCCGAGCAGACCGGGCTAACGCTGGTGGGTTTTTGCCGCCCCGGGCGGGCCGAGATCTACAGTGGCTGCCAACGCATTCTGCTTAAGTGACAGCAAGAGTGAGAGTCCGCTAAACGGCTCATAAAAACAGGCAATGAAAAGGCTATGTCCCAATTACGTGTTGCATGGGGCGCCCCAGCGCCTCATGCAAACACGCTTTGATATTCACGCCCCTCCC
>NZ_MQSY01000023.1:0-28824 GCF_001921245.1 Aeromonas sp. YN13HZO-058
TTTTTTGGAGTGATGGGCATTTCAAATGCGGACAAAGAGTTCGTGGTGAAGGTGCGATCCACTTGTTCGCACCTTCCCTAAATAATCATGCGCCATTTCTAACTCAATAATTAATTTTGCGACTATCCCCCATGAATATGCGAGCAATCCTTTTCCTGTTGTAAAGAAATCATTTGGGATGGGTATGTTATTTATCATTAACTTTACTCAAAGAAACTAATAGTAATTAGAGCGAAGGTGGTACTAATAATATTATATCTCGTATATTGAGCTAAAAGTCGTAGATTGGTGCTGAACGAAGTGAAGCCCAACGTTTACTGCGAGATATATCTGTAATTCCGTTTTACGGAGCTGTCAGATCCTTGTTTATCCCGATCTGTTTGGCGAAATAATACTTGCCTGTTGGGCTTCGCTACGCTCAGCGCCAACCTACAAAAACCACGCTACCGCCCCTGAGTGACAGCTCCCAGTTCGCTGCTTTTAACCTGCAAGGTATCAACAATCGCAGTCATGGTGCACTCCCGAGAGAGGGATTGTCGTTTGGCTATCTTAAGGGGAGGGTGGCGCGTTGAGAAGCCTGTTCTGGCTGGAATCTGTGTTGGATCAACAAATTAGTTATTAAGCGGGGGTGGGTGAGCTGCTTGTTTGGCTGGGTATACACAATCCCCTCACCCCAGGCCTCTCCCGGAGGGAGAGGGTGCTTGTTCACTGTTGCACGGTAGCTTCAGGTTGGCACGGTTTTGATCCCCCTCTTATTCGCTGGGGCGAGTCCTCTTGTCCAGGCCGCGAGGCAGGACGCCGAGCGAGCGGCGTTGGGCCATGGATGGCCCATCGGCGCGTGCCGTTGGACAAGAGGATGAGCCGAAGGTACCCGACGTCAGTCGGGCGAATAAGCGGGGGAGAAGACCTTTGGTGACTTTGGGTCTTTCCAAAGTCACTCGCCTCAGCCCGAAGGGCGGGCGAAACCCCGTCGAGGGCGGCGCCCTCGTGTCCTGCGTGGCGAAGCCGCGCCATAGCATCAGCATCAATTCCGCGAACGTCTGATTACGCTTCGCTAATCAGACCTACAAGGGTGGCACCAACCAGGGATGGTGGATAACAAAAGGGAGCCCGCTTGGGCTCCCTTGCTTGTCATGGGGGTGGGCGTTTGACTGAACGCTTAGCGCAGGGTCGCGGCCTTCATCCCTTCCACAAACTCTTTCAGACGAGTGAGCATATGCTCCGGGTTCTGGTGGTGGGTCTCGATGATCTTCACCACGGCGGAGCCGGAGATGGCACCGGCGGCGCCAGCGGCGATCGCTTCACGCACCTGAGCCGGTTCGCTGATGCCAAAGCCGAGCAGGGCGGGCGGGGCGTTGAACTCGCGCAAGGTATTGATCAGGCCATCCACCGGCATGCCAGCCTTGGTCTCGGCACCGGTCACACCGGCACGGCTCACCAGATAGGTGTAACCACTGCCCAGCTCCGCCACCTGTTTCAGGGTCTCGGCATCGCCATTGGGCGGGGCGATAAAGATGCTGTCGATGCCGAACTTGTCGGCGGCCGCCTTGTAGGGGGCACACATCTGCACCGGCACGTCGGCGACCAGCACCGAATCCACGCCAGCCTGCTGGCACTTCTCATAGAAGCCGTCGATGTGGCGCACATAAACCAGATTCGCGTAAACCAGCAGGCCAATGGGCAGTTGCGGGTACTTGGCGCGGATGCGAGCGAGCAGCTCGAAGCAGTCGTCCGGGGTGGTGTGGCTGGCAAAAGCCCGCAGGGCGGCGCCCTGAATGGTAGGGCCGTCCGCGACCGGATCGGAGAAGGGAATGCCGAGTTCGAGGGCGTCGGCGCCCCCTTCGACCAGCGCATCGACGATGGCCAGCGACAATTCGGGGGTGGGGTCACCCAGCATCACGAACGGCACAAAGGCGCCCTGATTGACAGCATCCAGACGGGAGAAGAGTTGTGCGTAACGGTTCATGACAAGGTTCCTTCTTTTTCAAAGATGTCTGCCACGGTGAAGATATCTTTGTCACCACGGCCGGAGAGGTTGACGATGAGCACCTGCTCTTTTTCCGGTTCACTGCGGGCCATCTTGAGGGCGTGGGCCAGCGCGTGGGAGGACTCCAGCGCCGGGATGATGCCTTCGGATTTGGCCAGCTCCTGGAAGGCGTCCAGCGCCTCCTTGTCGGTGATGGAGACATACTCGGCGCGGCCGATGGAGGCCAGATAGGCGTGCTGCGGGCCGACGGAGGGGAAGTCGAGCCCCGCCGAGACGGAGTAGGACTCCTGAATTTGCCCCTGCTTGTCCTGCATCAGGTAGGAGTGCATGCCAAAGAAGACCCCCTTGCTGCCGTGACCGAGCGGCGCACCGTGCTCACCGCTCTCGATACCGTGACCACCCGGCTCGACCCCGATCAGGCGCACCTCTTTGTTGTCGATGAAGTCGGCAAACATGCCGATGGCGTTCGAGCCGCCGCCGACACAGGCGATCACCGCATCGGGCAGCCGCTCTTCTTTCTTGAAGCACTGGGCCTTGGCCTCTTCGCCGATCATCTTCTGGAACTCCCGCACGATAGTGGGGAAGGGGTGCGGGCCGGCGGCGGTGCCGAGCAGGTAGTGGGCCGACTCGTAGTTGGCAGCCCAGTCACGCAGCGCCTCGTTGCAGGCATCTTTCAGGGTGCTGGAGCCGGAGTGCACCGGAATGACGGTGGCGCCCATCAGCTTCATGCGAAAGACGTTGGGCTTCTGGCGCTCGCAATCCTTGGCACCCATATAGACCCGGCACTTGAGACCGAGCAGGGCGCAGGCCAGCGCCGTGGCGACGCCATGTTGACCGGCGCCGGTTTCGGCGATGATCTCGGTCTTGCCCATCCGCTTGGCGAGCAGCGCCTGACCCAGTACCTGATTGGTCTTGTGGGCGCCGCCGTGCAGCAAGTCTTCACGCTTCAGATAGAGGCGGGTCTTGGTGCCCTTGGTCAAATTGCGAGTCAGGGTGAGCGGGGTCGGGCGACCGGCATACTCGGTCAGCAGCTCCTGAAATTCGGCGATAAAGGCCGGATCTTCCTTGGCATCGACAAAGGCTTTCTCCAGCTGGAGCAGGGCGGGGATGAGGATTTGGGGTACGTACATACCGCCAAATTCACCAAAAAACGGGTTGAGCAGGGTCATGGCTTCTTCCTTGTATTAGCTAAATCGAAACATCAAAAAGGGTTGCGTTACAGAGTGCGCAGGGCGGCAAACGCGGCCGCCAGCTTGTGTGCATCCTTCTGGCCCGGGGCACTCTCTACCCCGGAGTTGAAATCAAGGCCGAGGCAGCCCACTTGCGCCGCCTGCAGGGCGTTGTCGGGATTAAGGCCGCCCGCCAGCATCAGCTTGGCTTTATCGAGATTGGCCAGCATGGCCCAGTCGAACGCCTGACCGGTGCCGCCGCTCTGGCTGCCGACTTTTGTATCCAGCAGCAGGCGATCGGCCGGGTAGTCGAGGGCGGGCAGCGGCTCGCCGCTTTCCTTGCCAAGAGAGACGCCGACCGCTTTCCAGATCTGGCAGCCAGCGGGCAGCAGCGCGCGCAATCCCTCGATATAGGCGGCATCTTCATCGCCATGCAGCTGCACCGCGGCGAGCCCGAGCGCCTCCACCGTCTTGGCGATGGTGGCGGGCTGGGCGTTGCGAAATACCCCGACGTAAGAGAGCGGCGCGCCCGCCATCACGGCGCGGGCGGCGGGGATGTCGACATAGCGCGGGCTTTTGGAAACAAAGATAAGGCCGCCAAACACCGCGCCCGCCTGATGGGCGGCGGCGGCATCCTCGGCGCGGGTCAGGCCGCACACCTTGTTCTGGCCCAGAGTGAGCTTGCGCACAGCAGCCTCCAGATCCGGCTCGGCCATCAGGGATGAGCCTACCAAAAAGCCCTTGGCGTGGTGGCGCAGATCTGCCACCTGGGCGCGGTGGTTGATGCCGGATTCGCTGATCACCACCCGATCGCTCGGGATATCTTTAGCCAGCTGTTTGGTGCGGTTGAGATCGACGCTCAAGTCGCGCAGGTTTCGGTTGTTGATGCCAATCACCGGCGCCCCCAGTGCGATGGCGCGGGTCAGCTCCTCTTCGTTGCTCACCTCGGTCAGCACGCCGAGGCCGAGCTCCTTGGCCACCGCAAACAGGGCGCGATACCCCTCGTCGGTGAGCACCGAGAGCATCAGCAGGATGGCGTCCGCCTGATAGTGGCGGGCCAGATAGACCTGGTAGGGGTCAATCATGAAATCCTTGCAGAGCACCGGCTGCGATACGCGGCAGCGCACTCGCGGCAGGAAGGCGAAATCCCCCTGAAAGAACTTCTCGTCGGTCAGCACCGAGATGGCGGTGGCGTATTTGCCATAGATGTCGGCGATCGCCTCCGGGCTGAAGTCATCGCGGATCAGCCCCTTGGAGGGAGAGGCCTTCTTGCACTCCAGAATAAAGCGGGTGGAGCCCGCCTTGAGCGCCCCGACGAAATCCCGATCGCTGGGGGTCAGCGCGCTCTGGAAGCTCTCCAGCGGCTGGGCCAGCTTGCGGGCGGCAACCCACTCCTGCTTGGCCGCCACGATTTTGCCGAGAATGGTCTGGCTGATGGAGGCCATGTTCAGAAAAGCATGGGGGGCAATAAGGTCTGACATCTCGTTATCCTTGCGAAACTGGCTCTTGCCCTGCGGGCGTTCTGAATGACTGCTGTGCGATGCGGTGGCTGACATCATGCCTCCTGATGGCTCAGTGTGGCCAACTTGGCGGCGAGCTCAGCTGCCTTGCCACTCGCCAGCACCGCCAGCACCTCGGCGGCCGCGCACTTGAGATTCTTCGCCTTGCCCGCCATCAGCAGCAGCGGCGCCACATTGGCGGCAATGGCGGCGTTGTGGGCCGGGGTGCCCCGCCCTTCCAGAATGGCGGCGGTGATGGCGCGGTTCTCTTCCGGTTCCCCACCCTGAATGGCGCTGACCGGATAGGTCTCCAGGCCAAAGTCAGCCGGGGTGAGCAGAAACTCGCGGATCTCGCCGTCACGGATCTGGGCCACTTGGGTCGGGCCGTGAATGGCAATCTCATCCAGCCCGGCGCCGTGAACCACCATACCGGTTTTCAGCCCCAGTGCCAGCAGGGTTTCTGCGATGGGGCGCACCAGCTCGGGGGCATAGACCCCCATCAGCTGATAGGTGGGGCGAGCCGGGTTGATAAGCGGCCCCAGCACATTGAACAGGGTGCGGGTCTTGAGGGCCTGACGCACCGGCATGGCGTGGCGCACCCCGGCGTGGTACTGGGGAGCGAACAGGAAGCAGATGCCGAGTTCGTCCAGACAGCGACGCGCCTGCGCCGGGCTCATGTCGAGCTTGATCCCCATCTTGTCCAGCAGATCGCTCGAACCCGACTTGCTCGAGACCGAGCGGTTGCCGTGCTTTGCCACTTTCAGGCCGCAGGCGGCGGCGACCAGCGCCGAGGTGGTGGAGACGTTGATGGTGTTGAGGCCATCGCCACCGGTGCCGACGATGTCGCAGAACTCGTAATCCGGACGCGGGAAGTCGCGCGCTTCTGCCAAGAGGGCCTCGGCGGCGCCGGCGATCTCCTCCGGGGTCTCCCCCTTGATCTTGAGAGCGGTCAGGAGACTGGCGAGCACTATGGGGTCCACTTCGCCACGTACCACCTGACCGAAGGCGTCGCGGGTACTTTCACGGCTCAGAGACTGACCCTGATAGAGGGTGTTGAGATGTTGATGCATGTTGGTCTCCTTACCTTAACGCACGCTGCTTTCTGGACGGGTGATATGGGCGAGCGCCTGGGTCAGCAGGCGGGCCCCTTCCGAAGTCATGATGGATTCCGGGTGGAACTGGAAGCCCAGCACCCGCTCATCCTGCTGCTCGATGGCCATGGGCATGCCCTGATAGTGGGCAATCACCGTCAGCTCTTCCGGTACATAGGTGGCGACCAGTGAGTGGTAGCGGGCCACCGGCAGCGGACTCGGCAGACCGGCGAAGGCGCCGTGGCCGTTGTGCTCAATCAGGGAACGCTTGCCGTGGACGATCTCGCCCGCCGCGCCGACGGTGCCGCCGTAGGCTTCGCACAGAGCCTGATGGCCGAGGCAGATACCGAGGATGGGTACCTGACCACGGGCCAGCTTGATAAGGTCTATCAGGCAACCCGCTTCATGGGGGGCGCCCGGGCCTGGGGAGAGCACCAGCACGGCGTCCCCTTCGCAGGCGGCGATCTCGCTCATGATGCGGCTGGCCGGCAGGCTGTTGCGGTAGATCCGCACCGGATAGCCGAGGGAGCGAAACTGGTCGACGAGGTTGTAGGTAAACGAGTCGAAGTTGTCGAGCAGGAAGATGTTAGTCATGGCTCACGTCCTTATGTTGCTCCTGCTGGGCGCTCAGGGCTTGCAGGGAGGTGCCATGGCTGGCGGCGATGGCGGCCAGCACGGCGGCCGCCTTGGCGCGGGTTTCGTCCGCTTCGGCTTGCGGCTTGGAGTCATAGACCACCCCGGCACCGGCCTGTACGTGGGCCACGCCCTCTTTGACAAACGCCGAGCGGATGACGATGCAGGTATCCATCTCGCCAGCGCCGTTGATGTAGCCGACGGCGCCGCCGTAGCTGCCGCGGCGCTTGCCTTCCACCATGCGAATAAGCTCGCTGGCGCGGATCTTGGGTGCGCCGGTGAGGGTGCCCATGTTCATGCAGGCCTGATAGGCGTGCAGGGCGTCAAGGTCTGAGCGCAAGGTACCGACCACCTTGGAGACCAGATGCATCACGTGGCTGTAGCGATCCACTTTCAGCAGTTCCTTGACGTAGCGGGTGCCGGGCTCCGAGATGCGGGCGATGTCGTTGCGACCCAGATCTACCAGCATCAGGTGTTCGGCCACCTCTTTTTCGTCTTGACGCAATTCCAGTTCGATGCGGCCATCGAGATCCCGGTTGATGCTGCCATCGGGGTTGAAGCCGCGGCGGCGGGTACCGGCGATGGGGTACATCTCTACGTCGCGGCTGGCGGCGCAGAATTTCACCGCGCTCTCCGGCGAGGCGCCAAACAGGGTGAAGCCCTCATCCTGCACGTAGAACATGTAGGGGCTGGGGTTGGTCTGTTTGAGGCGGCGATAGGCGGCCAGGGGGCTGGGGCAGGGCAGGGAGAAGCAGCGGGACGGCACCACCTGGAAGATGTCGCCACGGCGGATAAAGCCCTTGAGCTTCTCCACTTCTGCGCAGAACTGCTTGTCGCTCTTGTCCACGCTCATGCCACCGCTCAGGGGCTGGGTGGTCAGCTCGGCGCTAAGGGGTTGCTGGCAAATCTGTTTGAAGTCGGTGAGTCGTTCGGTCAGGCGAGTGTATCTGTCATCCACCTGGCTTTCGTCGCTGTCACCGCCAAAGATGCAGGCCAGCAGCTGAGTGGTGCGTTCGATATGGTCGATGGTGATCAGGGTCTCGGCCACATAGAAGCAGTAGTCGGGGCAGTTGTTGCTCCCTTCCGGCACCTCGGGCAGATCCTCGAAGGAGGCGATCAGGTCGTAGGCGAAGCTGCCCGCCATAAAGAGCGCCTCTTTACCAAGCTGGCAATCGAGCTCCCGCTGCAGGGTGCGCAGCACGTCCAGCACGCTGCTCCCCTTGAGGCGGGAATCTTCGTCCAGCTCCCGATCGGAGGCCGGGAAGTCGAGCTGCAGCTCGCCATCTACCAGCGAACGAGCCACCACAGCAGACAGCCGCTCGGCCAGCAGGCTCTGCAACTGGGCGCCGTTGTCGTTGAGGGTGCGCACCCGCACGGTACGACCCCGGCACTCGATGCGCAGGCAGGCATCGACCAGCAGCAGGCTCTGTTTACCCGCCTTGGAGTCGATCTCCACCGATTCCAGCAGCAGGTTGTTGGGGCGGCCCTGACAGAGGCGGGTATAGAGTGCCAGCGGATCGGCCACATAGGGGGCGTTGAGTTTTAGGGTATCGAATTCACCCAGAAGAAGGCGATGTGTGGCTGTCATAGTGCGTTCCCTTGCGTGTGATGCGGTTTACCGATGTTCATGCGTCTAATCCCGTAAAAATGCTTTGGAAATTGGGTCGGTTTGGGCGGTTTCAGTAGGGTCGCCATCGCCAGGTCATTGCGCTTGTCTGAATTCTCGGTTTCATCACAGGTCCATTTGCCGGATAATAAAAAAGCCCGCTGGGGTCAGCGGGCTTTTTCTTTGGGTTCTTAATTTGCTGTCAGATTACAGGTACAGCAACGACCACACGCCCGCATGTCAGGGAGTGTGCCACCACCAGATGGTCAGGATGGAAGTCGTTTGCATGATAAAGTCCTGTAAAAAGATGTTTGCAATGAAGTGCCTACAGAAAACGATAAAGCCGCGGCCAAGTCAAGTCGCTTTTTAGCCTTCTTTTTTTCAAGCGGGCCCCAAGACAAGAGCGAAACAAGCCGATGAGATTCGATCTTCACTGCCATACCACTGCCTCCGACGGGGTGCTGAGCCCGGCCGAACTGGTGCGCCGCGCCGCTGAAAAACAGGTTGAGGTGTTAGCGGTTACTGACCACGACACCCTTGACGGGCTTGATGAGGTGCGCCGCACCATCGAGACCGAGCAGTTGCCGCTGCGACTGGTGAGCGGGGTCGAGATCTCCACCGGCTGGGAGCATCACGAAATTCATATCGTGGCGCTGGGGGTGGATGAAAAAAATCCGCAGCTGGTGGCGTTTTTGGCCGGACAACGGGCTCGCCGCGAGGCTCGCGCACTGGAAATCGGGCGCCGTCTGGAGAAGTGTCTGATCCCCGGCACCTATGAAGAGGCCAAGGCATTGGCCGGTGATGCCGCCGTGACCCGCGCCCATTTTGCCCGGGTGCTGGTGGCGCGCGGGGTAGCCGACAACATGCAGAAGGTATTCAAAAAGTACCTGAGTCGTGGCAATAAAGGGTATGCCCCGGCCGAGTGGCCCGAGATGAGCGAAGCCATCACAGCCATTCATGCCGCGGGCGGGCTGGCGGTGCTGGCTCACCCCAGCCGTTACGATCTCACCGCCAAGTGGATCAAGCGGCTGCTGGTGGCCTTCAAAGCGGCCGGTGGCGATGCCATGGAGGTGTCATTGCCCCAGCAGAGCCCGCAGGAGCGGGCCAATCTGGGTCAGTGGGCGAAAGAGCACGATCTTTACATCTCGGTGGGATCGGATTTTCACTTTCCGTCCAACTGGACCGAGCTGGGCCGCCACCTCTGGTTGCCAAAGGAAGGCATGCCGGTCTGGCTGGCCTATCCCGGTCACTTTGGGCTCACCACCGAGCAACATGCAGAGCTGCTGGCGAGCCGCTAACGGCACCAGCTAAATAGGGAACAAACCGGGCAAGAGGGAATGGCCATAGTGTGGCTGGCCTATCCCGGCCACTTTGGGCTCACCACCGAGCAGCATGCCGAGCTGCTAACGGCACCAGCGAAGTGGTCACAAACAGGTGAAGGTAGTGTCATGGGTCTTTGACCCGTGACCATACGAGCGGGCAGGTATTGCTGCCCCCATTGCGAGAACAAGCTATGAGTCAGCATTTTTACGTACATCCGGAAAACCCCCAGGCCCGTCTGATCGGTCAGGCGGTACAGATCATCCAGAACGGTGGCGTCATCGTCTATCCGACCGACTCCGGCTATGCGCTGGGTTGCCAGATGGGTGACAAGGGGGCGCTGGAGCGCATCTGCCGTATCCGTCGCCTCGATGCGACCCACGACTTCACCCTGGTGTGCCGCGATCTCTCCGAGATCGCGACCTACGCCAAGGTCGACAACGGCGCGTTTCGCCTGATCAAGCACAACACCCCGGGCGCCTACACCTTCATTTTCAAGGCGACCAAGGAAGTGCCGCGCCGCCTAATGAACGAGAAGAAGAAGACCATCGGCATCCGTATCCCGGACAACAAGATCGCCCAGGCGCTGCTGGAAGCGCTCGGTGAGCCGCTGCTCTCCACCACCCTGATCCTGCCGGACTCCGAGATGGCCGAGTTCGACCCGGAAGAGATCTTCGACAAGCTGGGCAAGCAGATCGATCTGGTGGTCAACGGCGGTTATCTGGGCGAGCAGCCCACCACAGTGGTCGATTTCTCTGACGATGAGCCGGTGCTGCGTCGTCGCGGCGCCGGGGATCCGACCCCGTTTGAGTGAGTCTGCCGACCCTGTTTCCGTGACGGCCACGCCCCAGGCGGGCGCCCCGGTCGCGGAATCAGCGGGGGAGTCTGTTCTCCCCCACGCCATCCCGTCCCCCATCGCGCGGGTACTGGGGCAGCCCTATCACGAGCTGCCCCAGGACTTGTTCATCCCACCCGATGCGCTGGAGGTGTTCCTCGATACCTTCGAGGGGCCGCTCGATCTGCTGCTCTATCTGATCCGGCGCCAGCAGCTCGATATCCTCAACCTGCCGATCCTGCAGATCACCGCCCAGTACATGGAGTACGTCGAGCTGATGCAGGGGCTCAACCTTGAGCTGGCGGCGGAGTATCTGCTGATGGCGGCCTGGCTCGCGGAGATCAAATCCCGCCTGCTGCTGCCCAAGGCACCTGAGCTGGAAGATGAGGAGGAGGGGGAAGACCCGCGGGTGACTCTGATCCGCCGCCTGCAGGAGTACGAACGCTACAAGGTGGGAGGCGAGCGCCTCAACGAGCTGCCACGGGTGGAGCGGGAGATCTTTATCGCCACCGCCTTGCCCCCCGATTTTGGCGCTCTCAAGCCACTGGCGCCCGATGTTTCGCTGGTTGAGCTCGCCCTTTACATGCAAAGTGTGGTAAAACGCGCGACTCATTTCGAACATCACCAGATCCGCCGCGAACAGATCCCGACCCGGGTACGCATGGCGGAGATCCTCGCCATGCTTACGCTGGGGCAGACCCTGCGCCTTGAGCAGGTGCTGCGCGCCGAAGAGGGGCGCATGGGGGTACTGGTGACGTTTCTGGCCCTGCTGGAGCTGTGCAAGGAGCAGTTGATCTGGATCCTGCAGGCTGAACCGCTGGGACCAATCCATTTTGCATTGGCTGCAGAAGAGAATGAGCAACGTGAACAGACCCATTGAACGTGCATCCCGTCTGTTTCGTTGCAGCCAGAACCCCTGGGTCACAGTGCATTTCGCATTGGCCGAGCAGAGCGAGGAGGGCAACCGTGGCGCTGCCCACTGAACGACTCAAGACCCTGATCGAAGCTGCGCTGTTTGTGGCCGGTCGTCCGCTCAATGTGAGCGAGCTGAAAAGCAGCGTGCTGGCCGATTATCCGGTGACCAGTCGCTATGTTCAGCTGCTGTTGGCCGAGATCAGGCAAGATTACAGCGAACGGGGCGTCGAGCTCAAAGAGGTCGCCTCCGGCTGGCGTTTTCAGGCTCGTCAGGAGTATGCCGAGGAGCTCTCACGGCTCTGGAGCGAGCGGGCGCCGCGTTATTCGCGCGCCGTGATGGAGACGCTGACCCTGATCGCCTATCGCCAACCCATCACCCGGGCCGAGATCGAAGCGATCCGCGGGGTGGCGGTGTCGAGCCAGATAGTGAATACCCTGAAAGAGCGTGGCTGGGTGCGCAGCATTGGCCACAAAGAGGTCGCGGGTCGCCCCGAATTGCTCGCCACCACCAGAGAGTTTCTGGATTACTTTAATCTGCAGAGTCTGGAGCAGCTCCCCGAGCTGGATCCTGAGCTGCAACCCCTGTTGCCCTCGGCGGTGGACGGGGAGAGCGATGCCCGGTGAATGGCGCCCAAGCGTGCCGATTTTACCGAGATGTACATTTTTCAACTGTGGCGAGCGCTTCAACCGGCGTTTGTTACAGTTAACCCCGTTGCCCCTCTGACGAGTGGGTAGCGATCAACAATCAGGTAACCCCGATGAGTGAAAAACTGCAAAAAGTGTTGGCCCGCGCGGGTCACGGCTCCCGTCGTGAGATGGAGGCCCTGATCACCGCAGGTCGGGTCAGTGTGGATGGCAAGGTCGCCACACTGGGGGATCGCGTCGAAGTGAACGCCGTGATCCGGGTGGATGGTCACCAGGTCAAGACCCGCGGGGCAGAGGAAGTGATCTGCCGCGTACTGGCTTACCACAAGCCGGAAGGGGAGATGTGTACCCGTCACGATCCGGAAGGTCGTCCCACCGTGTTTGATCGTCTGCCCAAGATGGACGGTGCCCGCTGGATCGCGGTCGGCCGTCTCGACGTCAACACCTCCGGTCTGCTCTTGTTCACCACCGATGGTGAATTGGCTAACCGTCTGATGCACCCGAGCCATCAGGTAGAGCGGGAATACGCGGTGCGCGTGTTTGGCGAGATCACCGAAGCCATGTTGCAGCGTCTGCGCAAGGGCGTACAGCTGGAAGATGGCACCGCCAGATTCACCAAGATCAAACCGGCTGGCGGTGAGGGGCTGAACCAGTGGTTCAACGTCACCCTGACCGAAGGTCGCAACCGTGAAGTGCGCCGCCTGTGGGAATCCCAGGAAGTGCAGGTCAGCCGCCTGATGCGTATTCGCTACGGCGACGTGACCCTTGACCGCGGTATCCCGCGTGGTGGCTGGCAGGAGCTCAAACTCCCCGAGGTGAACTACCTGCGTGGCCTGGTCCATCTGCCTAACGAGACCGAATCCAAGGTCGATCTGCAGCAGGATGGCAAAACCAGCCGTCACAAGCAGGCCGCCCAGATCCGTCGCGCCGTGCAGCGTCACAAAGAGATGCAGGGCAAAGAGCCCCGCGCTCGCGCCACCACCGCCCGCCGCAAGCCGCAAGCTTCTACCCGCAACTCCGGTACCGGCAGCAAGTAAGCCGACAACCCGTTGCGAACTGCGTGCCGTCAAATAGCGCGCAGTCGGCCAAGCAAAAGGCCCGCACCATCTGGTGCGGGCCTTTTTTGTATCAAATGACCCCCATCGCTTGCAAAAGGGGAGGCGGGCAAGAGGTTGAGTGGCGTTTCTGTCGTCTGATCGCCCGCAGACTCGTCGCCATGGTTGCTCTGCTCCGGTGAGCTTGTTAGCCTGTGCGGCTCTGATAGAGGAGTGAACGATGAGCAAGGTACTTGATGAGCTGCTGGCGTTGCTGGCGCTGGAAAAAATCGAGGAGGGCCTGTTTCGGGGCCAGAGCCAGGATCTCGGTCTGCGGGCCGTGTTTGGCGGACAGGTAATGGGGCAGGCCTTGTCAGCCGCCAAGCAGACGGTCGAGACCGGCCGTCAGGTTCACAGTTTTCACTCCTACTTCCTGCGTCCGGGGGATGTGACCCGTCCCATCGTCTACGACGTGGAGAATATCCGCGACGGCCAGACCGTCTCTACCCGTCGGGTCAAGGCGATTCAGGGCGGCAAGCCCATCTTCTATCTCAACGCCTCGTTTCAGGTGCCGGCCGATGGCTTCGAGCATCAGGCGCAGATGCCCACCGGCATCACCCCACCGGAGGAGCTCAAGAGCGAGCTGGAGCTGGTGCGCCCCTACGAGAACCTGATCCCGGCCTCCCTGCGCGACAAGATCCTCTGCGAGCAGCCCATCGAGATGCACCCGGTCACGTTGGTCGATCCGATCCGCCCGACGGTGCAGGATCCGGTGCGTCACGTCTGGTTCAAGGCCAATGGTCAGATGCCGGATGATCTGCGGATCCACAAATACCTGCTGGCCTACGCCTCCGACTTCAACTTCCTGCTCACTTCCCTGCAGCCCCATGGGGTGTCGTACTGGGAGCCGGATATGCAGGTGGCCACCATCGATCACTCCATGTGGTTCCACCGGGATTTTCGCTTCGACGACTGGCTGCTCTACGTGGTAGACAGCCCGAGCGCGAGCGGTGGTCGCGGTCTGGTGCGCGGCCAATTCTTTACCCGTGATGGCATGCTGGTGGCAAGCACCATGCAAGAAGGGGTGATCCGCCGTCGCGGCAGTTAAGTCGCGCAGCGGTCAGCAAAACGGGGTGGCTTTGGCCACCCCGTTTTCGTTGCTGCGATGTGCGTGGGTGCTGCGGACTTAGCCGCCGCGCTGGTATTTGAAGCGCTTCTTGCGCCGGTAGGGATAGACATCCTCGAACACCCCCACCTTGATGTTGCTCTGCAGCATCTTCCAGTAGTTGGCGTCGAACATCTCCTTGTGCAGCTGCAACATGATCTCCCGCACCTGCGGCTTTTGCAGCAGGAAGGTGGCGAACTCCTCGGGGAAGATGTCGTTGGGGGCCACCGAGTACCAGGGCTCGGCGCTCCACTCATCCTCGGGGTAGCGCGGCGGCGGGATCTGGCGGAAGTTGCACTCCGTCATGTAGCAGATCTCGTCGTAGTCGTAGAACACCACCCGGCCGTGCCGGGTGACGCCGAAGTTCTTGAACAGCATGTCCCCCGGGAAGATGTTGGCCGCCGCCAGCTGCTTGATGGCGTTGCCGTACTCCTCCAGCGCGAGCCGTGTCTGCTGCTCGTCCGCCTTGTCCAGATAGAGGTTGAGCGGGATCATCTTGCGCTCGGTATAGAGGTGCTTGATCACCAGCTTGTCGTCGCTGATGGTGAGGGCCGAGGGCGCCACCGTTTTGAGTTCGGCAAGGAGCTCGGGTGAGATGCGATCGAGGGGAAACTCGAAGTTGGTGAACTCCTGGGTATCGGCCATGCGGCCAACCCGATCGTGCTGTTTAACCAGCCGGTATTTGGCCTTCACCTGCTCGTGGCTCACATCCTTGGGGGGAGTGAACTCGTCTTTTATCACCTTGAACACCACATCGTAGGAGGGGAGGGTGAACACACTCATCACCATCCCCTTGATGCCGGGGGCGATGATGAACTGATCCCGACTCTGGGCCAGATGGTGGCGGTAGTGGCGATAGAGCTCGGTCTTGCCATGCTTCTGGCAGCCGATGGCGTTGTAGATCTCGTAATCGGGCTTGTGGGGCATGATCTGGCGCAGGAAGGCGACAAACAGCGCCGGTTCGCGGGCATAGACCATAAAGTAGGCGCGGGCAAAACCAAACACGATGGAGGCGAGATCCGGCTCGAAGATCACCGTGTCCACATAGATGCTGTGACCGGTGCTGAGCAGGGGCAGGATAAAGGGGAAGACCTGATCCCGGGCCCGGATCAGCCCCACCAGATAGGCCCCCTTGTTGCGGTAGAACACCTCTTTCAATAGCTCGATGGCAAACGGCTCATCATGAATGATTTGCGGGCCGTTCTCGGCAAGATGGCGGTGGATGTCGACAATATCCCGCTGCTTGTCCTCGTAGGGAAGGGTGAAGCTGTAATCCCCCAAAAGCTGGCTCAGGGTCTGTGGCAGGTGGGCCAGATCGGTGCGATAGACCCGCAGCAGGGCGCTCAAGTCAGGTTTTTCGCCGCGGCTGACGAAGGGGTGGATATAGAGGTTTTCGTCACGGATGTTGCGATGGCGAAAGATCCGCCGATAGACGGAGTTGAAGAAGGACTCCGCCACCTCGAAGTTTTCGCACTTGGGCAGCAGATCGCTGAAGGCACTCTTGACCTGTTTAAGCAGCGCCTGGGTGGCGTGGTGCTCCCCCATCATCTGGCGGATGGAGCTGGCGGTGGCCCCCACATGGTGGTCATAGAGGCGAATCCGTTCCCGTCCGGCAAGTTGCACCCCCAGCCAGTCACTGTTCTCGAAGCGGCTCTTGCTGCCCTGGGTGATTTCGAGAAACCGGCTGTAAAACGACTCGAAGCGTTGCAGAATCGTCTCGGCGACGGCCTGTTCCAATGGCTGCTGCATCTCTCTCTTCCTTGTGATCTGTCGGGCCGATAGCGCGAAGGATTGGGTGTAATTTGTTCACACGTCAGGCCACTATCGCAACATTGAAACGTCTGTTCAAGTGGCAATTTTCGGGGATAAACGGTAGATTGCGCCCCTGTTTTGCTGATGGTTTAGCGACTGTTTGCTGTCTGTTTGAGAGGCCGTCCGGCCTGTGAGGAAACCCGATGAAGCTCTATTTTGTCCTGGTGGCACCTGCCCGTCCTGCGAATGTGGGGGCGGCTGCCCGCGCCATGAAAACCATGGGATTCGATGCCATGCGACTGGTGGCGAGCCGGGTACACGAAGAGGAGGAGGCGAGCTGGGTAGCTCACGGCGCGCAGGAGATCCTGACTCAGGCCGAAGCGTTCGACACCCTGCCCGAGGCGCTGGCGGACATGGATCTGGTGATCGCCACCACCGCCCGTGAGCGCGGCCGCTACCAGCACTACCTCACGCCGGGGGAGATCCGCGAGCAGATCCGCAGCAAGCCCTCCCTTGGCAAGGTCGCCATCGTCTTTGGCTGCGAGGAGTCGGGGCTCTCCAACGAGCAGTTGGCCGAGGTTGATCTCATCAGCTATCTGCCGCTCAAGGTGAGCTACCCGTCGCTCAATCTGGGGCAGGCGATCATGCTCTACGCCTACGAGATGAGTCAGCTGGTGGATGAGCTCAATGCCGACGGTGCCGCAGCGGTAGCAGAAAATTTTGATAACGCCGGGCAGGTTCGGGTGCTGAAAAGCAAAACAGCAGAATTGCTGGGTGAACTCGGAGTTTCGCAGGATGAAAAACTGCATCAGTGGGTGATGGACCGGGTGCCCATGCTGCCGCAGCGGGATTTGAACATGCTTCACCTGCTCTGCAAGGACCTCGCCCGCAAACTTGGCAAAGAGGTTTAAGTTGACAGCCCATCGCCCGCCGCGGTATTGCTAAAAGCCAGCTTCGTCAACGAGTGTTCGTCATGCAGTTATTCACCCACGTCATCACCACCACCATTATTACCGGTACCACCACAGGTGGCACTGGGGCCGGTTGATGCGCTGACGAACAAGCACAGAAATCAAAAAAGGCCCGTACCCACCCAGTACGGGCCTTTTTGTTGGATTGGTTTTTAGATTGAATTTCATAGATTTACAGGGAGAGAAAGCGATGAGAGTGTTGAAATTTGGCGGGTCTTCACTGGCCGATGCAGAGCGTTT
Source organism: Aeromonas sp. YN13HZO-058 (assembly GCF_001921245.1). NCBI lineage: Bacteria > Pseudomonadati > Pseudomonadota > Gammaproteobacteria > Aeromonadales > Aeromonadaceae > Aeromonas > Aeromonas sp. YN13HZO-058. Next base: position 16,863 of record NZ_MQSY01000023.1, read on the forward strand.
TTTACGGGTGGCCGATATCGCGGTCAATACCCACGGCCAATCTCAGGTAGCCCTGGTGCTGTCTGCACCTGCCAAGGTGACCAATCATCTGGTGGCGCTGGTGGAACAGACCAGCCGTGGCATGGATGCCAGTTCCACCCTGTTTGAAGTCAACGGTATCTTCTCCCGCCTGCTGGCCGGGTTGAAGGCTGCCTATCCAGCGCTGGATGACAAGGCGCTGCAGGCTCGCCTCACTGCCGAGCTGGATCAGGTCGAGCGGCTGATGCAGGGCATCCGTCTGCTGGGGCTCTGCCCCGACAACATTCAGGCCCGCATCCTGAGCCGTGGCGAGAATCTCTCCATCGCCTTTATGCACGAGCTGTTGCGGGTGCGTGGCCTCGAGCTGGGTCTCATCGTGCCGGAAGAGCTGCTGGTGACCGATGGCGGCTACCTCGAAGCCCACGTCGATATCGAAGCCTCTCGGGTGCGTTTTGCCGCCAAGGGCTTACGTCCTGTTGTGGCAGAAAAGCAGCGATGCCTCTACCTGATGCCGGGCTTTACCGGCGGTAGCGACAAGGGCGAAACCGTGCTGTTGGGTCGCAACGGCTCCGACTACTCCGCCGCCGTGCTGGCTGCCTGTGTCGATGCCGAGTGCTGCGAGATCTGGACTGACGTCGAGGGCTGCTACAGCTGTGACCCGCGTCTGGTGCCGGATGCTTACTTGCTGAAAACCCTCTCCTACAAGGAGGCGATGGAGCTCTCCTACTTCGGCGCCAAGGTGCTGCACCCGAAAACCATCGCGCCGGTGGCCCAGTTCCACATTCCCTGCCTTATCAAAAACAGCTTCAACCCGCAGGGGCCGGGCACCCTGATCGGCCCCGAGAGCGGCGACGATGACCTGAAAGTGAAGGCCATCTCGGATCTCTCCGGCATGTGCATGTTCAACGTCTCCGGCCCCGGCATGAAGGGGATGGTCGGCATGGCCGGTCGCATCTTCTCCGCCGTCTCCCGCGCCGGGGTCAGCATCGTGCTGATCACCCAGTCATCCTCCGAGTACAGCGTCAGCTTCTGTATCCACAGCTACGACCTGGAGAAGACCCGCAAGGTACTGGAGCGCGAGTTCGAGCTGGAATTCAAAAACCAGTTGCTGGAGCCGCTGGATATCATCAGCGATCTGGCGATCATCTCCCTCATCGGTGACGGCATGCGCACCAGTAAAGGGATGGCGGCCCGCTTCTTCACTTCGCTGGCGCAAGCCTCCATCAATATCGTCGCCATCGCCCAAGGGTCGAGTGAGCGCTCCATCTCGGCGGTGGTGCGGGATCGCAAGGTGGCGGAAGCGATCAAGGCGTGTCACCAGAATTTCTTCGGCAGCCAGCACTTTATCGACCTGTTCGTGGTCGGGGTCGGCGGCGTCGGTGCCGCGCTGGTGGATCAGATTGCCCGCCAGCAGCCGGTGCTGGCCGAGCAGGGCACTGGCCTGCGGGTCGTTGCCATCGCCAACAGCCGCCAGATGGCGGTCAACAAGGATGGTCTGAACCTCGCCAACTGGCGTGAACAGCTGGTCGAGGCCCGCGACAGCTTCTCGCTGGAAGGGGTGAAAAAGCTGGTGGAAGATAGCCACATCATCAACCCGGTGATCGTCGACTGCACCTCCTCCGAGGCGGTTGCCGTCCAGTATGCCGACTTCCTGGCCGCCGGTTTCCATGTGGTCACTCCGAACAAAAAGGCCAACACCGGTTCGCTCGAATATTACAAGGCGCTGCGCCGCACCGCCCGCCAGACTCGCCGCAAGTTCCTGTATGAAACCAACGTCGGTGCAGGTTTGCCGGTTATCGAGAACCTGCAGAATCTGATCAAAGCCGGTGACAAGCTGCGCGCCTTCGACGGCATCCTCTCCGGTTCCCTCTCCTTTATCTTCGGCAAGCTGGATGAGGGGATGGCGTTCTCAGAAGCGACCAAAATCGCCCGCAGCAACGGCTTTACCGAGCCGGATCCCCGCGACGACCTCAACGGCATGGATGTGGCGCGCAAGCTCTTGATCCTGGCTCGCGAAGCTGGCATGGCGCTGGAGCTCTCCGATGTGGAAGTAGAGCAGGCGCTGCCGCCCGGTTTTGACGTCAGTGGCGATGTGGAAGCCTTTATGGCCCGTCTGCCGGAGGCTGACGGCTGGTTCCGCGACCAGTTTGCCGCGGCGCAAGCTCAGGGCAAGGTGCTGCGCTATGTGGGTTCCATCGAGGGTGGCAAGTGCAAGGTGGCCATCAAGGCGGTCGGTGGCGATGAGCCGCTGTTCAAGGTCAAGGACGGGGAGAACGCGCTCGCCTTCTTCTCCACCTACTATCAGCCGATCCCGCTGGTGCTGCGCGGTTACGGCGCCGGTACCGAAGTGACCGCGGCGGGCGTCTTTGCCGATGTGCTGCGCACCCAGAACTGGAAGCAGGAGCTATAAGCATGAGTTCAGAGATGTACCAGAGCAGTAGCGTGGTCGCCTACGCCCCCGCCTCCAGCGCCAACCTGAGCGTGGGATTCGATGTACTGGGGGCGGCGCTCGCCCCCGTGGATGGCTCTCTGCTCGGCGATCGGGTGCAGGTGAAAGCGGCTGACGTGCCTTTTGCGCTTTCATCTGTGGGCCGCTACGCCCACAAGCTGCCGGATGATCCGAAAAAGAATATCCTGTTCGACTGTTGGGTCGCCTATGGCGAGGCGCTGGAGAAGCGCGGCCTTAAACTCAAGCAGCTCGAAATGGTGCTGGAGAAGAACCTGCCGGTTGGCTCGGGTCTGGGTTCCAGCGCCTGTAGCGTGGTGGCGGCCCTTGAAGGGCTTAACGCCTTCCACGGCGAGCCGCTTAATGAGCACGACATGCTGCTGCTGATGGGGGAGATGGAGGGGCGCATCTCCGGCTCCGTTCACTACGACAACGTGGCCCCCTGTTATCTCGGTGGCATGCAGCTGGTGCTGGAAGAGCACGGCGTTATCAGCCAGGGCATTCCGGTGTTCGAGCAGTGGTACTGGGTGGTCTGCTACCCGGGCACAGTGGTCTCTACCGCTGCCGCCCGCGCCATCCTGCCGGCCCAATATCGCCGTCAGGATTGCCTCACTTACGGCCGTCGGCTGGCCGCCTTTGTCCACGCCAGCTACACCGGACAGGAGGGGCTGGCCGCCAGCGTGCTGAAAGACGTGATTGCCGAACCCTATCGCGCGGCGCTGATCGAAGGCTTTGCCGAGGTGCGGGCCCAGGCGGCTCAGAACGGGGCGCTGGCCACCGGCATTTCCGGCTCCGGTCCCACCGTGTTTGTGGTGATGAAAGAGCTGGCGCAGGCCGAGCGGATGAAGGATTGGATGGAAGCACATTTTGTGCAGAACGAAGATGGATTTGCCCGGGTCTGCAAACTGGACATGGCCGGGGCACGGGTAACAGGAAGCGAGCTATGAATCTCTACAACATCAAGGACAACAGCGAACAGGTGAGCTTCGCGCAGGCGGTGCGTCAGGGCTTGGGTCGCGAACAGGGGCTCTTCTTCCCCGAACAACTCGAACAGCTCGCCGATGTGGATGCCCTGCTCGATCTGCCGCTGGCCGAACGCTCCGCCCGCATCATCAGCCACCTGCTGGGGGACGAAGTGCCCGCCGCCAAGGTCAGCGAGCTGATCAACGCCGCCTTCACCTTCCCGGCGCCGCTGGTGAAATTGAAAGATGGCACCTATGCCCTTGAGCTGTTCCACGGCCCGACCCTGGCGTTCAAGGATTTTGGCGGCCGCTTTATGGCCCAGTGTCTCGCGGCCTTTAGAACCAACGACAAGATCACCATCCTCACCGCCACCTCCGGCGACACCGGCGCCGCCGTGGCCCACGCCTTCTTCGGGCTGGAGGGGATCGAGGTGGTCATCCTCTATCCCAAGGGCAAGATCAGCCCACTGCAGGAGAAGCTGTTCTGCACCCTCGGCGGCAATATCCGCACCATCGCCATCGACGGCGACTTCGATGCCTGTCAGGCGCTGGTGAAACAGGCCTTTGACGACGAGGCGCTGAAAAAGGCCATTGGCCTCAACTCCGCCAACTCCATCAATATCAGCCGTCTGCTGGCGCAGGTTTGCTACTACTTCGAAGCGCTGGCCCAGCTGCCCAAAGCCTCCCGCGCCAAGGCGGTGATCAGCGTGCCGTCCGGCAACTTTGGCAACCTCACCGCAGGCTTGATTGCCAAGGCGTTGGGGCTGCCGGTGAAGCGCTTTATTGCCGCCACCAACGCCAACGATACCGTGCCGCGCTACCTGAAAACCGGTCAGTGGGAGCCGCATCAGACAGTGGCAACCCTGTCGAACGCAATGGATGTGAGCCGCCCCAATAACTGGCCACGGGTAGAAGAGCTGTGCCGTCGCAAGGGCTGGGCGCTGGAGACCTTAGGGTCAGGCATGCGTGACGATGCCCAAACTCGTGACGCCCTTAAACGGCTGCACCAGCTGGATTACCTCTGTGAACCTCACGGGGCGATTGCCTGGGATCTGTTGGGCGAGCAGCTGGCCGAGGACGAGGTAGGGGTCTTCCTCTGCACCGCCCATCCCGCCAAGTTCAAGGAGTCGGTGGACGAGATCCTCAATCTGGATGTACCGCTGCCAGGCCCGCTGGCCAAGCACGCCGAGCTGCCGCTGCTCTCCGTTAATTTGCCTGCGGAGTTTGCCCGGTTAAGGGCGTTTTTGGTGGGTTAAGCCGCTGAGCTGAGATAACCGATAGAAATAAAAAATCCCCCGGTGACGGGGGATTTTTATATTGGGCAAGGCGGAGTAAGCATGAGCCGCGGGCTTTCAAGTACAGGCCCGCTACCCAACTACCTTGATGTTGACCACCTTCGCTCCCGAGTTTGTTATTGGGATGGGGACTGTGCGTGAATATTGGTGTGAGGGGGAGAGGCAAGTCTGCTTAGTTGGGATGCTCAGAAAGGTAGGTTTAAATCCTTTGAGAAATTTGATACCCGTCAGAACTCTCATAATTAGGGTTCTGATGGGTATGCAAAAGAGTTTTACGTTGCCATAAAAGTTATGACTTATTTATTTAAGTGCATGCAATGTCAATGCATTTTTAATGCACGTACAATAACAGCGTCACATGTTCCTCCAAATATTGACTCGCCAACATCACCTTCTGTTTTTATATCTGGCGTATAGCCTATGGCACATATTTTTCTATATAGGCAGTCCAAAATTCCATAGTTATTAACTGGCTTTCCATTATTTGTGTTAAGAGAAAGGAAACCTGAGTTTTCAAATGGTTTGTAAATGATTTTATTATTTTGATGAGAAGGGTTTATATTGGCGTGATTATCTACATGCTCCATGAATTTATGTTTCAATATAACCACGTCATAATTTATAGCTTTTGAAGCTAATTCCTCTATTGATAGAATCATAGGGTTCCCATCCAAGGTGACTATGACATTAGCTATATCAATCGGGTCTTCATTGAAACAGACTAAAGAATGGGCCAAATGGCATTTATCCAATGGAGTTAAACCAGTTTTCATTAAAATGTCAATTTGTTCTTTTACCCACGATGAAATAACGTGTTTTGGTGCAGAAAAATCACCTCTATCACGTTGTGCAGAACGAGGTTTATAGTCAATGTAGCCTATGTAGTCATCACTATCTCTTCCATCAATATTTCCTGCTAGATTTGAGATGGTTGCTATAGACATAAAATCCTGAGTGTTAGATGCTTCAATAGATATGGCTGCCAAGCCATAATAGATGTCACCTTCTCTGATAGGTCTTAACCTAACCGCATTACGTGATATTTTTAAGTTGACCTCTTCAGATTGATAATCAGAAAAAGAGATGCGCTTCAACCATTGAGTATAATTTTTAGCTGTTCGTATGTCGCTATGTACTTCAATATACTCTGAATCATCTATCTTAACATAAACAGATGTATCAAGAGCAGCACATAAGCAACTGACATAATCATTTATATTTACATTGAGAGAGCACCCTCCCATTATATTGCGTCTTACTTCTATTTTATTTAGGTCGGTTAAAATACCCTCCTTTAACTTTAATTTAACTTGAGTTGACACCATGTGCCTAAAGTTACTTGGAGCATTTTTTGCCAATAATGGACGTAAAGATAATCCATTTTTAAATTTCAATTGCCAAATGCTATCGTATCCACCCCTCCATGGTCTGCTAGAAACAGTGACTTGATCCGCAGCCATAAATACAGAGTAAAATCCAATTCCAAACTGGCCAGATGACTTGAATTTAGATGAACGTAGACCAGGGAATTCAGTCTGCACTAAAGATGACGCCCAAAAGCTTGTGCCAAAGTCAAGCAATGGGCCTGTCAGAACTCTTTTTGACATTCCCACACCATCATCTTCGACATAAAGATATAGACCATCTTCTTCATTATTTAAATGAATATATATGTTCCCAACGTAGCCGTTTTCGAAATTTTTTCTTGCACGAATAGAATCTGCAGCATTTTGAATTAATTCTCTCAAGACAATTTCAAACTTTTCACAACCATTACCATATAATTTTTCACCACCAAGTGAATTAACAAGATGCTCTATATTTCCAACGTGAATCTCGGCACAACAAGGATCCCATCCTGTCGCTTTCACAAAGCGACTCATTGTTTCTGGTGATTCAACACCTTTTACCCTCTTTGCTCTAAAAGGTGGTGTCATATTTTGCCTAGATTCTAAAAGGGCATTTGAAGAGCGAATTTCTTTGTCGATCATGCATATAGTGTCATATGAGATCCACCATGACTCTGATTCACTCTCATTAAAGTCACTTGTTGAATTAAATATTAATGTTGAGAGCGTATTATCTGATACATCTAGATCGACAGGCATTAATTTGTTTTGAGCTTGCCAATGGGAAAATGAAATACCACGTCTTTTTATCAACGCATGAAGAAAGTCTGGTGCTCGTTCATTATCTATATGTGCTGCATCTGCACACCTTAGAAGACATGCAATCTTAATAGGGTCTATACGCCATTGTTTCGGGCACCCGGGGATAGCGCCTTTTTGGTCTGAAAGTTTACTCTGAACATCTTCAATTGACCAATGATGGCTGGCAGCAATTTGTCCAATTAACTCGCCATACGCTTTTCTTAATGTATAATTTTCTATTAAATATATTTCTTGTTGTGTGCTAGGGTCCGTCCACGACATATTTACTAATTTTTCAGCCTGATGAGCATGAAGAGCTCTCAGTGCTAAAAAATCGGCAGCTTTTTCAGCGTCAACAGCAGACATCTCATCTGAGAGGCTGGAATAAGCATCCTTCCAATCGACAGTCTCTCTAACACCTAATATTCCATTGTGATATGCTTCAAAACACAATGCAGAATCGTGTAGCAGTACCGCTCCACCAAATATATATGCTTCAAGAGGATTAATAGGATAGTCTTCGCCACATATAGTTTCAGCTACTTCCCATAACGCATCAAGATGAGTGATATCATGTTGTGTTAAATTAGGGAGTGTACCTTGAATTCTCGATGTTAAAATGCTGCATTTAGTTCTGAAATCTAAAAATGAGACCCTCAGTTCATCAATGACTGTATGGTGGGCATCATCCTTAAGTCCTAGAGTTCGACTCCATAGACTGGTTCTTTGAATTCTATCTAAAGACAAAATGAAACCCCCGTTTAGTCGTATTGATAATAAAAAGTAAAACTTTCTTAACCCCGGTAAATTACAAATTCCAATATGTTTGATGATGTTACTAGGGCTGTCGATCATTAAAGCAATAGGCACCGGATGGCTATCATAAGCCTCGTCAATGTGGATGTGCCAGTCAGAAGATGACGTAACTATCGGAAAATTCACGTTTTATGCACCAGCTCAAAAAATCATAGAGGTTAGGCACTGGATTCCCATGGCCCTTGATTTTATTGGGGTTGGCGGATGTGGTGGGAAAGTTGGGGGCTGGCTTGCCGTTGAGGAAGGGTTGGCCGGGGCAATCCCGCTCTGCCAATCGGCGCTATAGTGCGGGCGATGGTTGCCCTCTGTTCCGTCTCCCAAGCTGGCGAGGCGGGAGATCTACGGCAACAATCAGCTGTTGCAATCACAGCCATTTGCAACACATCGTCATGCAAATATGACCATGCAAACACATCACCAGATAGAGAGGAGATCACCCATGAAGCGTACCATCCTGTTCGGCCTGCTCTGCGGCAGCGTGCTGCTGGCCAACCCGGTCTTTGCCAACGACGCCGCCCAGTTGCAGTGCGAGGCGCAGGCTGCGGCCAAAAAGCTTAACGGCGCCGCCAAGACCAGCTTTGTCGGCAAGTGCGTGAAAGATGCCGCTGGCGCCGCGACCGGCGAGTGCGAGAAAGCCGCAGCCGACAAGAAGCTGGCCGGTGCGGCCAAGAACAGCTTTATCCAGAAGTGCGTGAAGACGGGCGCGGCAGTGGATCCGGCGGCCAAGTGCGAGAAGGCGGCGGCCGACAAGAAGCTGGCTGGCGCGGCCAAGAACAGCTTTGTCCAGAAGTGCGTGAAGGATAGCGCCGCCAAGTAAGGCATTTTCTCATCCGGTGTGTTTGCGGGGGGCCATCAGGCTCCCCGCGCTTTTTTGGGGCGCACTGATGGCGCAACGCACAAGCCTTGTATCGGGACGGCAATAGCGACACTATTGACCCCTTTTATGGGTTCCGCAGAGGCGCAGCCATGACCTTCCGTTACCGGACGAGGCGTTGGCGAGCCCCATTTTTGCGGGATGACGCGCGATAAGGGAGCAAAGCAGGATGATGGAAGGGACGCAATGGCGTTGGCTCAATGAACCGGCCGAGTGGCACCAGACAGACTACGGTTTGCAGGTAGTCACGGACAAGCAGACCGATTTTTGGCGCAGCACCTGGTATGGCTTCGAGCGCCACAGCGGGCATCTCTATGGCTGTGAGGTCGCGGGGGAGTTTACCTTTCAGGTCTGCGTCGAGGGGGAGTTCTCCACGCTCTACGATCAGGCGGGATTGATGTTGCTGCAAGACGAATCGCACTGGCTCAAAGCGGGGATCGAATATAACGATGCCCAGCCGATGATCGGCAGCGTGCTGACCAATCCGTGCTCGGACTGGGCCACCGGCATTTTCAGCGGCAATCCGCGCCGTTTCTGGCTGCGCCTGACCCGGCTGGCCGATTGCCTGCGTCTGCAATACTCCACCGATGGCAAGGTGTGGCCGCTGCTGCGCCTCGCCCCGTTCCCGCCAAGCGAGCGCTGCTTCATCGGGGTGATGTGCTGCACCCCGGAGCGGCAAGGGCTGGCGGTGCGCTTCTCTGACTTGCGCCTCACACCGCCCCTTGGCAAGGCGTTGCATGATTTGAGCTAGGCCAGCGGTTTTACCTGCGATATTCAGACAATGAAAAAAGCGCCCGCAGGCGCTTTTTTCATTTGGCTGGTAGAGCCTCAATTAGCTGATCAGGCTGGCCCACAGGTCATATTCGTCGGATTCGTCGATCCGCACCTTGACCATGTCCCCCGGCTTGAGGCTGGTTTCGCCGTTGAGGTAGACCAGACCATCGATCTCCGGTGCATCAGCAAAAGAGCGGCCAGTGGCGCCCTCTTCATCCACTTCGTCGATGATAACGGTCATCTCCTGACCCACTTTACGGGCCAGTTTGCGGATGGAGACCTGCTGTTGCAGCTCCATAAAGCGCTGGAAGCGCTCTTCCTGTACCTCTTCCGGTACCGGATCCGGCAGCTCGTTGGCCAGCGCCCCTTCGACCGGGCTGTATTTGAAGCAGCCGACCCGATCCAGCTCCGCCTTGTCGATAAAGTCGAGCAGCATCTGGAACTCTTCCTCGGTCTCGCCCGGGAAGCCGACGATAAAGGTGGAGCGCAGGGTGATCTGCGGGCAGATCTCGCGCCACTTCTGGATGCGCTCCAGGGTGCGCTCGACAGTACCCGGGCGCTTCATCAGTTTGAGGATGCGCGGGCTGGCGTGCTGCAACGGAATATCGAGGTAGGGCAGTACCTTGCCATCGCGCATCAGCGGGATGACGTCATCCACGTGCGGATAGGGGTAGACGTAGTGCAGGCGCACCCAGATATCGAGCTTGGCCAGCTCTTCACACAGGGCGACCATGCTGGTCTTGACCGGCATGCCGTCGTAGAAACCGGTGCGGTGTTTCACATCGACGCCGTAGGCGGAGGTGTCCTGGGAGATCACCAGGATCTCCTTCACGCCCGCTTCTTTCAGGCGCTTGGCTTCAGCCAGCACTTCACCGATGGGGCGGCTCACCAGATCCCCGCGCATGGAGGGGATGATGCAGAAGGTGCAGCGGTGGTTGCACCCTTCGGAAATCTTCAGATAGGCGTAGTGGCGCGGGGTCAGCTTGACGCCGTGGGCCGGCACCAGGCTGGTGAAGGGGTTGTGCTCAGGCTTGGCCACATATTTGTGGACGTGACCCAGCACCTCTTCATAGGCGTGGGGGCCGGTGATCTCGAGTACCTTGGGGTGGATCTCGCGGATCTGGTTCTCTTTGGCGCCGAGGCAACCGGTGACGATCACCTTGCCGTTCTCGGCCAGTGCTTCGCCGATCGCTTCCAGCGACTCTTGCACCGCGCTGTCGATAAAGCCGCAGGTGTTGACGACGACCAGCTCGGCATCGTCATAGCTGGGCACCACATCGTACCCTTCGGTACGCAGCTGGGTCAGGATGCGTTCTGAATCGACCAGATTTTTGGGGCAACCCAAGCTCACAAAACCAATCCTTGGGTGGTGAGACCTAATAATGTTGGAAGTCGCTTGTTGGACAGGTTGGTTGTCCAATGGCTGAGCCTGCGTGGTTGCAGGCGTCAGGCAGTCTGAGCTGGGGTCAAAACGGTTGACAGTCATAGGGGGTCGCTGGTCACTGATGCAAAAAAAGATGGCGGATTATACCTGATGAGCAGGAAAGAGGAAGAACATGGTTGGGTGTTTTTTAATCTACCTTTCCAGAGACTCATGGGTATTTCTAATATTTTTACGGGGGCGTTGGGGAGAGGTAGGCGAGTGCCTGATGAGCCAGACTGAAAACTCACCACAATGTTGCCTTGTTCTGGCTGAATCGCCCCCAGTTCCCTAGACACCTCACAGCCTTAAAATGAGGCAACTATTGGAGGTGTTATGACCCGTCAGCGTTACCCAGAAACATTCAAAATCGAAGCCGTTAAACAAATCACCGAGCGCGGACGGTCGGTGGCTGACGTTGCACGAGCCCTTGGGGTATCCAGCCACAGTCTGTATACCTGGCTCAGGCAGTACGGTAAGCCTGCTGACCAACAGCTCGAAGAGTCTGCCTTGCAAGCCGAGATCCGCCGCCTGAAAGCCGAACTGCGCCAGGTCACCGAGGAGCGCAATATCCTAAAGGAGGTCGCCGCGTACTTTGCCAGCGAGTCAAGGAAAGGTACGCGTTCATAACCTCCCGACTCGACCGGTACAGTGTCGTTACCCTGTGCCAGACCCTGGGGGTTCATTGACGTGGCTTCTACGCGTGGCTGAAACAGCCCGTATCGCCACGCCAGCAGGAGGACGAACGACTGCTCGGATTGGTCAAGCAAGCCTGGCTGGAAAGTGGTGCTGTCTACGGTTATCGCAAGATCCATCGCGACCTTCGTGACGCAGGGGAAGCCTGCGGCAAGCACCGTGTGGCCAAATTAATGAAGCGGGAAGGGCTGCGTTCGCAAACGGGCTATCAACGCCGCAAGGGGCATTATGGAGGCAATAGCATGCAGGCGGCCCCAAACACGCTGGCACGTCAGTTTAAGGTGCCAGCCCCCAACATCTCCTGGGTGANAGCGGGAAGGGCTGCGTTCGCAAACGGGCTATCAACGCCGCAAGGGGCATTATGGAGGCAATAGCATGCAGGCGGCCCCAAACACGCTGGCACGTCAGTTTAAGGTGCCAGCCCCCAACATCTCCTGGGTGACTGACATTACCTACATCCGTACTCAAGAAGGGTGGCTGTACCTGGCGGTGGTGCTCGACCTGTTCTCTC
>NZ_MQSY01000074.1:0-57139 GCF_001921245.1 Aeromonas sp. YN13HZO-058
CAGTTTTTTGGAGTGATGGGCATTTCAAATGCGGACAAAGAGTTCGTGGTGAAGGTGCGATCCACTTGTTCGCACCTTCCCCAGACGGTCCAGCTTGGTAACCATCACCACATCCCCCTCCTTCACATAATCCAAGAGGAGAGCAAGTTGTGGCCTATCATCACTGGCACCGCTAACCTTCTCTTGGAAAACCTTATTGCATTCGGCCAGCGCTCGAAGTTGAACTTCAAGGCTCTGACCTCCCGTACTAACACGTGCGTAACCTACCAGTGCCATGGTCTCCTCCCGGTCAATAGGGCAAGGTACACTGACCCCCATGGTCAAAAGTCTCGAAGAGACCTTCTTGACCTGAAAATGGAGGGAAATAGATGAAATGAGTGCCGATTTCGTGAGTGTCACTAGGGCTTGATCTATTGACTCCAAACTAGCGATGGAGAGAAATAACGGGACGCTTTGTGATAAACGTCCCGTCGTGATGGGTAGCAGAATATTGTGCTACTGATTGATTTGATTGGATGTAACAAGATGCCAACGTAAGTTATTGGCTTTGTGGCTCAGGCGTAGGTGGTGAAGAGGCCGCGTTTTTACCCAGTTTACTGGTCAGGGGCGAGGAACGAGGGCTGAGGCGTTTTGGTGCTGTTACGGTTGCCAAAGGCTGTGAGGTGGAAGATGACGCTATTATTTCTGGCTCAGGATAAAACTCCTCCAGCAGCATCGGCACCTCTTCATCAATATCCTCAAACTGGCCGTTACGCAGCAGCTCGCGAGCAGCTTGCTCCATCTGGTCGATGGCAAGGCCTGCCTCTTGGTCACGCAGGGCCGCCTCCTGTGCGAGCCTGACTGCCTCGGTCAGGTTGGTCTCTTCCCGCAATGTTAAATCCACGTAGTAGACTGGTGTGCGGTAGGACTGGGTGGTGCTCTTGGCCCGCAACCGCAGGGTGAGCGGCAGATAACGGGTATGGCCACCGCTCACAGCCTCCAGATACTTGAGCCGTGCCGCTAGGGTGCGTACCGAGTTGTAGCCGGTGGTGCGGAAGATAAAGCTGCCCAGCTCATCCCCTTGCCCTTCCACAAACAGGTTCAGTCGCCCGTACAGCTTGCAGCCCTGTTGCCCAGCAAAGGCGCAGCGCTCTGGTCCAGAGCAGCTGACCTCCTCCATGCCTTGCGCCCCCACGCGTCTTGCCACCTCCCCATTCCCGACACAGAGCGGCCTGCCGGTTTGCCGGTCAAAGGCGCTGTATTCCGCTCGCAGGTTCAGGTCGCTGTCGTTGAACAGCACCCGCACCGGAATGGCGCGGATCTTGGTTTGCTCCTGCCCTTGGCCACTTTTCTGCGATGAGTAGTGTTGATGCAGGGGATGGAGCAACCATCCCCCTTTTTGTTGTACCTGGGTGGTGAGGGTGAAGCTGTCGTCCTTCTCCGGCACCCACTTATCCTGTTTTTGCACCAGCTTGCCGATGCAGATCCGCCCGATCACGGGCGGGGTGATCGCCAGTCCTTTGATCATGGTGTTTGCCTCAAGGGTTGAATGGTGAAACGGCGTACGCCGGGCACCGGTTTAACGTAACGGGTGAGCAAGTCGGGATGATCCTGTCCGAGCTTATCGAGATCCGGTGCCAGCCGGTCTTTACTGCGCTTCCAGGTGATCTTGCCGTCGGCAAACAGCCCGGCTGTCGCTTCACCCAAGGTGGCTTGCAGCCGCTGTTTGAGCTGTGACTCCTGCAGCTCGACGGCTTCCTTTTGCTGACGCAAGCGCAGCAGCTCGCCAAACAGCTGGTTGAACTCGGGAGAATCGGAGAGATCCACCGTCTGGCCATCGTCACGCGGAAACAGCCAGCTCAGGGCATTGGCGGCATCGCTGGAGCCGTCAGGCTCGGGCTGCTGGTCTTGTTGCACCATCTGCCAGAACTGCGCCTCCCGCTCGGTGAGATCTAGGATCTTCTCCTCATCGCGCTCGATGCGGTAAATCCGAAAATCCTGGCCGCCGATCAGCACTGCCACTTCGGCCCAGGCATGGCCGGTAACGGCCAGCTGATGCAGTACCTGACACTGGTAGGCCACCGGCACCCCTTCCTCCCACTGGGGGGCGCTGTGATAGCTGGCGGTCTTGATCTCCAGAATGCCAGGCCCATCGGGGTGGCCGACTACCTCCCGATCGAGGTTGGCGAGCATGAAGGGTTGCTCGGGGTGTTGCAGCACCGCATTGACCCGGCGCACACGAAAGCCGGTGCGTTTGGCGTAGACCTGCGCCAAGACCGGCTCTAGCTCAATGCCCCACAGCACCGCTGCCTTGTGGGAGATATCTTCCGGCTCCTTGCGGCCAGTCTTCTCCAACCATAGGCTGAGCGGGCATTTATAGGGGGATAGCCCCACTGCCACGGCGGCATCGGAGGAGCCAATGCCGAGTTTGCGGATAGCGAGCCACTGCTCGCGGGTTAATTGGGTAGTGGAGGCCAGCCGCAGGGCTCGGCCGTATTTGGCTTTTGCTTTCATGACTATTCCTTGTTGACGGCATAAATGGCTACGCCCGGATTGGCTTGTGCCAGTCCGGGTGAGTTCGTTATGCGGTTTGAATGGGAAAGCGGAATTACTGCAGCAGAGTGAGTGCCTGATTCAGGGCTTGGGATTTGAGTTGGGCGCCCTGACCAAACCAGGCGGAATCAAGCCGGTGATCTTGGCTGCGGGCTCGGCGGTGGTGATCCACGTATTCGGTGACAGCATTGACCAACCCCCAGGCGGTATTGCGGTAGCTGGCAAGCTCTGAGCCCATACCCGCGCCCTGATAGAGCTCATGCAGCCGTTGTACCGGCTTGGTGAGAATGATGCTCTCCTCATCCAGCGGTTGCGCCAGCAGGTCGCTGAAAAAGCGCAGCGCTTCTTCAGGGGCCACGGGTCTCTGTGCCAGCGCCTTGGTCTGGACCTTGAACTCATCCCAATGGGAGAGTCCTAGTCCGAGCGACTCTTTGACGGCAGCAGCATCGAACTGAGTGGAGTGGGGCACCTTGATGGCACCGGTCGAACCGCGCAGTGCCATCTGCAGGGTGTTGTTGCATACCACCCGCAGCGAAGTGAACTGCGCCGTGGTGCAGAGTGTGCCGTCGCAGCTGGTCGCCAACAGCAGATAGGACTTTACCAAGTCATTGCCTTTGAGTTTTAGATCCTGGCCGGTCTTGGCCAGTGCCCACAGCTTGCGGCCGCCTTTAAGCGAGCCCGCGGTCTCCAGCTCAAAGCCACCGGCTTCCACCAGGTCTTGGTAGAAGTGCAGCACCTCGTGAGGCTGTACCACGTTGTAACGGCTTGAGACCACCGACAGGGGGGCGAGGGTATCGGAGCGATAAAGTACCTTGCTATCGCTGTAGGGACGGATATGCAGTGCATCGGAGGCGACGTTAAACATCACGTCGCTCTGCTCGATGGTCCAATCCATCCCGGCTGCTTGCAGCCAGATATCGAGAGATTGTTGCGGGGGCAAAACATTGCCAAGGCCATGCCAGGGCGTTTGACCGGTGTAGGCCATCGTATCGATCAGGTGAGCCATGAGAAATCTCCAATGAAAAAGGGACTGCACAGAGCAGTCCCTTGGGTAGGTTCATGGAGATAATATATATCTGTAAATTATTATAATGATAATCATTTGATGTTTAAGTGCGCGTGAATAAGCATCTCTTATCGGTCACTTTTAGTGAGACAATGAACTTCGTTGGAGGGGTACGGAGAGGGGTATGGGGCCAAAAATGACCAAGGGGTTAGCATCATGATGATGCTAACCCCTTGTTTTATATGGCGCTCCCGACTGGAGTCGAACCAGTGGCCTGTCCCTTAGGAGGGGATGATTATAAGAGGTTTTAAATAAAAAATATTGTTGAAAAACAATGAGTTAAGTGCATTTTTGGATTTGAATAGCGCTGAAATAGCGCAAAATAATGCTTGCAACGCATGCGCAAATGCATTATTGGGTGGTGAAATGAGGTTACGAGATGGCGTCCCAGGCAGGATTCGAACCTGCGACCTCGCCCTTAGGAGGGGCGCGCGCTATCCAGCTGTGCCACTGGGACGTGCGCGCATTATATAAAAATACTAATATAAATAAACAGCTAATGTCATCGCCAGCGACCACTGAGGTGCAGATCACCGCGTTGTCAGCTGACAATCGAGTTCGCTGGAGCCAGATTTCCATTTCACGATACCTATAATGCGAATGCCTGCTGGCCCTGATGAGCAGATCACCCCGTTGTCTGCTGACAATCGTTGTCAGCCAGCAGCCAGGATTTCATTTCACGCTACCGATAACGCTAATGCCTGATGGTTCTGATGAGCTGATCGCCCCGTTGTCAGCTGACAATCGAGCTCGCGGGAGCCAGATTTCCATTTCACGATACCTATAATGCGGCTGACAGAGAGTGCCGAGCAGATTACCGGGCAGCGGCCAGGACTTCATTTCACACTACCGATAACGCCAATGCCTGATGGTTCTGATGAGCTGATCGCCCCGTTGTCAGCTGACAATCGAGCTCGCTGGAGCCAGATTTCCATTTCACGATACCTATAATGCGGCTGACAGAGAGTGCCGAGCAGATTATCGGGCAGCGGCCAGGACTTCATTTCACACTACCGATAACGCTAATGCCTGATGGTTCTGATGAGCTGATCACCGCGTTGTCAGCTGACAATCGAGTTCGCTGGAGCCAGATTTCCATTTCACACTACCGATAACGCCAATGCCTGATGGTTCTGATGAGCTGATCACCGCGTTGTCAGCTGACAATCGAGTTCGCTGGAGCCAGATTTCCATTTCACACTACCGATAACGCCAATGCCTGATGGTTCTGATGAGCTGATCACCCCGTTGTCAGCTGACAATCGAGTTCGCTGGAGCCAGATTTCCATTTCACACTACCGATAACGCCAATGCCTGATGGTTCTGATGAGCTGATCACCCCGTTGTCAGCTGACAATCGAGTTCGCTGGAGCCAGATTTCCATTTCACACTACCGATAACGCCAATGCCTGATGGTTCTGATGAGCTGATCACCCCGTTGTCAGCTGACAATCGAGTTCGCTGAAGCCAGATTTCCATTTCACGATACCTATAATGCGAATGCCAGCGGGCCCTGATGAGTTGATCATTCCGTTGTCAGCCGACAATTGCTACGGTGTTCTGAGATCCATATTTAGTTAAACGGCAAACGAGATCTGAGATCCGTTTGGCATTTCAACATTGAGCTGTAGTTTTCCCCCAGCAGCCTCGACCCAGCGTTTAAGGTCCATCAGTGTAACGTCCTGTATAGATGGATCTTGATCGCAAATCATGGGTTCGGTGCCAGCCTGGGTCAGCACTTCACGGAGTTGGGTGAGATGAATCTCCAGTCGCATTTGCTCTGCTTTTTCCCTGGCCTGAGTGACAACGTCGGGCATTTCTGTGGTCAATATTTCGTCAAGCGTGCGTGCCATGGCTACCTCAAAAGAGCACTCGATGGACTGGGTCCTGACAAAGTCATTTTGCGCTGAACGTAAGTGGCTAAGTTCCGAGCAATATGAATATGATCAGTATCACCTGTGTGGGCTGAGGTGTCTATGCACGGGCTCCAATGGAGCTTTTTTGTGTTTGCTGCGGCTATGCCGCCAGCAGCTGTACCAGTTGTAGGAGAGCTGCGTTGTTCCATTTCTCACTACCGATAATGGTGTGAGATTGATGTGGTGATAGGTGTATGGTCGCGGAATGAGGTATTGCTGTTGAATCTTGAAGCTATCGATGAATTGTTACGGTTGGATCACAGAAGTGGGGCGGTGAAAACAGTCAGTAAAACAATTTCAGCCAAGCTGAGCTGACTGACATTAGGTTATCGTATAGCTCTTTTCTTTGTTAACGACATAGACAGTGGAAACTCCACCTTGTCCTAGAACTTGGTTGCGATTTTAGTTGACCACGACATTAAACAAATCTGCACTCTTGAGCTTGAAGGTACAGCCTTGCTCGATGAGTTCCTCCCGGTTGGCCAGTACCAGCGGGTAGAGCAAGGGATGTTGTTGGTGTTCACCGTTATAGCTCACCTGCATCCGTTCCAATGCGTAATGTACTAAGGGGATCCGTTGGCTGAGCAATAGCTGGTTCCCGGTCATGGCATAGTCTCTGGCAATGATGGCCTGCTGTCCCTCGCTGAGGCCTGGATTCGGAACGACTACAGCGGTCACTTGGGTGTTCCACTCCAGATCTTGATCCCGGCCGTGAGGGGAGGCATCCAGCAGATCCGGTTCGCCCCGAAAACGACTCATCACAAAGTCCAGATATTCCCCTTTCTTCTCGCAGTAGGCACGTACGTGCCAGCGGATCCCGTCATAGACCAAAGTGTGAGGCACGATATTGCGGCCACTCTGCTCCTCTGAACTGAGGGATACGTAATCGACATCGACCCGCAGTTGGCCGCGCGCCGCTTGCACCAAGCCACGCACGATTTTCGGGTCGATATGGCGGTTTGGCACATCCAGGATCTCGATGTGGCCGTAGCGCAGATCCATCAGC
This sequence comes from Aeromonas sp. YN13HZO-058, assembly GCF_001921245.1. Lineage (NCBI taxonomy): Bacteria > Pseudomonadati > Pseudomonadota > Gammaproteobacteria > Aeromonadales > Aeromonadaceae > Aeromonas > Aeromonas sp. YN13HZO-058. Next base: position 6,521 of record NZ_MQSY01000074.1, read on the forward strand.
GGCAGTGTCAACAGGCCCGCTTCATGTTGTCGCTGGTGCTGCTTTTCACGGTGTAGCAGCATCAAGTACTCATCCACTTTTCCCTCACTAAAGCGCGGGAAAAAGTGCTCTGTGGGTTTGTATCCCTTCAGGCTTCTGTCATAGACCAACCCTTCCGGTGAGTAGTGGGCCAAGTAGTGGTTGATATCCCGTGACGCTTGTTGGCGACCGATATTGAAGGCGGTCATCAAATGATTGGTGGTCAGCCGTCCTTCCCACTGCAAGACGATCTCCAGCAGACGAAAGCGCAGGGTTTGATCCCAGGTGAGCTCTTTGGGTGCCATACGTGATCCAAAATGCGACATGTTTATGTAACCAGTATCGGCATGAGTATACAGGCTACATATAATGAGTCCATATAAAGCGGTGTCAGGGGAGTAGGTTATGCATGGCAAGCTGGTTATCACCTGTCAATTCCAAGTCTTTTGCCATTGGGAGGGGATGGCGTCACAGTCAGCGGCACCTTGCTCATATCTAACAACTACAATTATTACCAAAGCGACAAGTGGCTTATTTGGAGCACACAGTGCTAGGTGGGCTGCAAGCAGGGGGTGATCTGATACCCAAAAATGCAAATGCCAGCATTGCTACTACCAGACCTGCCGGAGGGGGCGATCGTTACCGTCAGCAACAGCATTACTCATTTCAAACGCCATCGTTACTGAGGTTCTATGAATTCAACGCTGATATTGGGTCAGGCGGCAATGCCACTGATCAAGGGGATCTGTTGCCTGTTGCCGGCCAAGCACGTCGGCGAACTTGTAGCTGCGTATTCCGGTGAAGTTGAACAGTGATTCCGGAATCTGTGAACACCATTTCCGGAAAGTATGCGGACAGGGATTCTTCGAGCAGAAGCTGAGCTTTGAGGGGAGGCATCTTTTCGACTCACTGAACAAGCCAGCAGCCAAGCGCAGCGCGGCAGTTGTGGATCCAAGACGTTGGAACAGGACGGTTCATCTGACATCAGAGTACGTGCACTGAGGTGTCCGGAATCGGTGTACACGCAAGCCGGAATCAGCGTTCATTTTAAACCGGAATAGGTGTTCATTTTCGACCGGAATATGCAGTAGCCGTGATTGCAGAAGAACAGAACAGGTATGATGCTGTGTTATTAAAGGAAACCGGGGGATCGCTTCCTTGTACTGAGTTGCGCAGATTAGTACGTTTGGCTTTGCATATTGATCGGTATCGGTTGGATCGTACGGTTCTGCCCATCTATCAAGGGCGGGAGCAACTAATGTCAGGCGCAGCTGCATTACTGGATGACGATACTACTCTTGCATGTGGTGATGCTATGCGGTTATTGGCATTGTTACTCGACAAGCTGTTGAGGGGAAGCCGTGGTAGTGCACAGGCCAAGCTTGACGGACTCACCCTTAGTGCTATGGAGCAGAGAGCACTGGCCGCCAAGTCCCCCAACACCGGCGCTGTGATGAGGGGGAGCTGGCGCCGAAAATCACGTAATCAACTTGGCCGAAGTAATTGGCTCGATGTGGTCGAAGCTGCGCTCTGGTGTTTCTGGCATAGCGACACATTGCGAGATGGAGAAGCCCTGCTTGGTGTGTTACTAGGCGCAGATATCCGGATTTGCATTGTCTATGGCATGTTGGCGGGAGCCTTTTACCTAGCTGATCAAGATGAGATCCATAACCCCTTAGTGACGAATTAACCTGTCATTTCCACCACCGGATAACAGGCATCTCCCCACAGGGTATCGGGATGGGTCATCATCAACTCGATGATCACCGGCACCAGTTTGCCGAGCAGGTTGGCGCAATCCTTCAGTTGTTTGCGATTGACCGAGCTGTTCCAGGTCGCACCGCCATGAATTAACTGGTTGCGCAGGGTATAGAGGCGGTTAAACACCACGCCCAGCAACTGTGGGGTGTTGCTGCTGGCGAGGGCCTGGGTTGCCATCTTCTTGCCTTGTGCCAGCCGCTCCTTCCACTGAGCTTCGCTGATCTTGCCGCTCTGATAATCCCAGAAGCCTTGCAGCACAAATGGGGTGTCCAGCAGCATGCGGATACTGCCAGAGAATTCTTGCCAGACGAGTTGCTCGATCTGCTTGTGCTCATCCAGTTCGCACAGTTTCTCCAGAAAGCCTTTGAAGGTCTCCTGTTCGGAGAGGCGACGATTGTCATCGATTTCAGTGGCATAAGCCGCATTGAACGCAATCCAGAGAAAGATAAAGCGGCCATCTTCATCTTCGGCCATTTCAGCGCGTTGCAGCCAGCTTAAGGCACGATGAACTCGCAGGTTGAGGTTGCTGGGAGAGTGTTCACGCAGCGTCCGGTGACGGGTTTTCAACTGTTCAAAATTCAACGATGATCTCCTTCTCAATCAGATGAATAGCCAGCTTCTGTAACCATGCCCCCTGCACACGGAATTACTGCGACCTCAACAGGCTTGTTACGAACTGGCTGGAATAGCAAAGGGTAATAACAGCGGTTACTTTCGGAGGACATCCTTCAGCTTAGCGATGGCCAGCTCCACCATTGTGGCCGACGATTTTTCCAGTGGGGCATGGTGGCACTCGGGACAGGCCTCAAACCAGGTATGGCCACGCACCATAACGTCGCTCTTGGGAGCAACAGTCTTGTGCCAGCCGCAGTGGGGGCAATGAAAGGTAAATGGATGTGGTGGTACAGGCATGACGTTCCCCAAGAAAGTTCCATTTGGCTTAGCCTACCATTGTTAGATATTGATGGGAGCAGCATCGATCACAGACTTTCTGCCATATCTGCATTCGGCTGAAAATACTACATGTGCAAAACACCAGTATCGAAGCTCAACGCCAGGCTCGGTATAGTTGTGAACCAACTCAGCTTCGCGAGCTGCAAGTTCAGTGGCAAACCCGGGGCGAGTTATGATGCCAAGTTGGGTTGAGCGTCGAACAGTGCTGTTCTCAAGGTACAGAGCTGTAAGCCTTCTGAGGGGTTATCGTCGGACTTATATATTCGCACCTTCTCTATGGAAGGTGCGAACAGATCACTTGGCATGTATATGCCGCTGATATTGAACAAATGACTAGGTTAATTAGATGGAGGGGCTGTTCTTATCATCTAAGGTTTCAACCAGAAACCTCACTTCCACTCTGCGATTTCTAGGGTCCGCAGGGTCGATGTTGCTGAGGGGTCTTGAGTCGCCGTAACCGGCCACAACAATCCGCTTAGCAGAGGTATCATCAAGCTCACCAATAATGGCTTTCCTCACCTCCCTGGCTCTTGCCGCTGACAACGTAAAATTGTCGTCATAGACGGTGCAAAATCGCTGGAAGTCCGTCACGGGCCGGTTGACGGGTAGATTATCGGTGTACCCCTCCACAAAGATCTGAGCTTTGGGATTTTCCCTCAAAAAACTCACCAATTTTGCCTGCACGGAGCCGACAGCGGTTTTTACCTCATCATGCAAACACGCGCTCCCTCGCTCAAACACACTGTCCGCCAGGGTCAGACGATTAGACTTAGAATCCAGCACCATCAGGCTTGATGTGCCTTCGTCGTTCATCATTGCCTTGAGGGCTTGCTTGAGCTGCGCCGTTGGGTCCTTCCTTTGACTGCGCTCCAGTTCTGCCTCCTCTGCCGCTTTCGCCAACTCCTGTTGGTAATGCAGTTCACTGACACTCTTTTGCAGAACGGCGACCACCAGTAGCAGCATAACGACAGCAGTGACGCCTGCCATCAAGTCAGAGATAGCGATCCATTCACTTGGTTTATCCTTCATGGTCGTGCCTTCTCGTTAGTTGGCCATCTCTGGGGCTGCCTCATGACTAGTCGCGACATGGATATCGTTCCGCAGTTCTTTCAGCACATGCAGCATTGCATGAGTGTTATCTGACACAGTTGCAATCATTTGTGTGTTGGATGCAGCTTTACCGGTATTGTCAGCCAACAAATGTATGGGCTCTAGGTCAGTTCTCAGCTCATTCAATGAGGATAAGATGGCCTTGAATTGAGGTAATACTTCATCGAACTGCTTTATTGGGGAAATCGCCGCAGCCAATTCAGCCTGATTTTTCACCACATTATTTAGCAACCACTTGATGACTTGTATATGCTCGGGCGCATCAGCAAGATGCGATAGTGGTTTCAATAAGTCAGGCAATTCAACAAGCGTTCCGCTCACCTCTCTCAGGTAATTATTCGATTCCTCTACTACTTCACAGGCTGAAATCATGATCCGGTTAGTGGAAGAAATCGCTCGAAGACCGTTATCAATGTTTGCTTTCATTGAATTCACAACCCCTGTCGAGGCATCGATTTTTTCGGTCAAAGTCTTGGTGGAAACAGTGAATACCTCCTGAGATGCTTGCTGGATACTCAAAGCCTCAGTGATTGACGCTTGTACAGTATTCATCGTTCCCTTCACATCGTTCGACAACTGTGCAAGAGCCGCAGAGATCTCTCTGGTAGCATCACCAAGCTGCTGACTGCCCCGTTCTAAGGTATCGGAGGCCTGGCTACTCATGTTAGTAATAGCAGACCCCAGATCCTGGCGCACGTTATCTAGGACATCGGTAAACTGGGTCTTAAATAGATCAACAGCACCTACCAATTGCTCAGCTGCGCCACCAACCCTGTCTGCACCATTTGCCATCTTGTCCGCAGTATTAGCCATGTTGTTTACTATCGCTTCGGTGCCTTTAGTAAAGTGCTTCATGGCATCCATAGTATCGGTCGTACTGGTTTGAATACCCTGCAAGTATTCACCAAGTGTGGATGTCTGTGCTTGCAGCGCCTGTTGCAGGGTATCTTGATGCCTTTTCACGCTACTGTGAATGTCTTGCAGATTCTTGCCGAGAGTCAGTGACTGTGCATTGATGGCTCTATTGAGAGATGCCCCAATCTCCTGATTGTTGTTCTTCAGTTCTACTATATGGGTATTAAATGATTGCAGTTCCTTTTCATACGATACATGTTGGTTTTTGTTTTGTTCCAGCAGCAGTGCCACATTCTTGGTAAGACCGTCTATGACTCCATTAGTAATGTTTTGCATCTGGTCAAAGAGCTGCCTCTGCTTATATTGCTCGTTGTCGAGACTATGCAGCTTCCGTTGATTAAGCTGTACTTTTACTCGTTGAATAACCCAAGTAAGCCGTTTCTCATCAAAACGAGTCAACTCTGATGTGATTTTGAGGAACACGAAACCACAAATACCCCACGTAGAGGTTTTGAACTTGGTGCCCAATCCCTGAAGTAGGCCAAGCAGATCATGCATACTATTGGCAGCGCCGCTGGCACTCATTGCATCTGGTTGCCCCAAGATGTTGGAGGCATGGTTAAGTGCCATACCAAGTCCGAGAAAGGTGCCCAGTAGGCCCACCACCAACAGCATGCCCGGCATAATATCGGCCACTTTCTCCGGGGCAGTGGCCACCGCATGCCATAGGTCGGTTACGGAACCGTGCTCGATATCCAGATCATCGCTGTCATCATCCGGGGTTCCCTGATGCCATTTCTTTTCCCATGACGATGGCTTCGCTACTAACTGGGTACTGATAATGGTCGATAAGATCATCAGCAGCAAAATGCACATAAATGCAACCTGGATGGGATCACCAAAATCAGGCAACAGAAAATCTACGATTTCATTGAAAATCATACGGCAATCTCCAACACGCGTTCCATGCGCACATCCGCTTCGGCACTGAATATATTGGCGTAATCGGTGATCAAGTCTTGCTCATCAAGCTCCAGGTCATTGAATGCAAGTCCCTCTTGCGCGCAACGCATCAGGATCATGCCGACCTTGGCCCCATCCTTAAACAGGTAGCTATGGCCATTGGCTTCGATTTCCTCTTGCGATTTTTCTAGGAGTTGCAGGAACCCTTCAATAGCCCCTACATAACGAGCGATGTCATTACGTTGGATGTCTAGGTCATGTAATTTGGTTTGGGCTACTGGAAGCTCAATTTGTAGCCTTGTCATCTCTTCTTCTTCGTCTGGGGCCAAGTGACCCTGCAACTGTTTGTTCAACGTGAGGCTCTTAAATGCCACATTCATCTGGGCACGTTTTTTATTAGCCTCAGCCCATTGTGCATTCAGATCTTTTGCCATCGCTCCCCAAGAGCCCACCATTTCCTCAAACACAAAGGGAGCTAGGGTAGTCCCATATTGCTCTTTCAGTACGACATCAAGCTTTTTAGCTGCTGCCATGCTTAGTTCAGGATTGACCTTTACCAAGTTGGATGCAGTCCGCACTAAGAAAAGAACGTCCGTGCCTATATCATCGATAGTCTTCGCATTTTGAAAAGTCGCATCTGCCATTTTCAGCAGTTTTTGTGTCGCACGAAGCCGCAGGTAATGTTCAAAATCAGCAGGATCACCCTCTAGTGCTTTAGCCAAGAGGGTTTTGGCGATTTTAAAGTCGTTGATAGACGCCGCCAACTCGCAGGTCTCTCGCGCTTGCTCGTCGTCCAGTTCAATCTCGATACTACGGAAGGTCGCTTGATGTTTTTGGGCGGTGGCTAATTCTTCATCCGTCAACTCATCCTCCTGCTCAGCACTATGTTGCTGCTGTGCTGGCTGAGCCTTTTGCCGGGAAGCTTGCCAACGTTTAGCGAGCTCAATGGCCCATTTGATGGCTGAATCAATTTTTTTAGCAATTGGTGAGTTTTCAAATGCGAAGAGGGCCGTGATCCCTCGGTCCAATGCTAACAGGGCAGATTTAAGCCAGGGAAGGGGGGCTTCAGCTGCTGCTGCCCGTATGAATTCTTGGGCCTTCTGCACATAAGGCTTAACGACTTGCCATGCTGCTTTAGTCGATTGGACAAATCCTTCAGCTTTTTCTGCCATCCAGCCAATTGCTTCTCCCGCCACTTCTTTGGCTTTGTTATACAATGCGCTGGCACCACGAGAAATCGCACTTCCGACAGAGCGGCAAAAACTAAAAAATCCCATATCGCTTCCTTCGTTACTCTTTAGTGTATTAATTGGCTAGTCCAAGCATCTTGACGCCAGCCTTTACTGACTCTTCGGATCCATACTGCGTCTCATGCTGCTGATGTTTTCCAACATTCAGCTTTGCAACATGGACCTCTTGGATGGCGGACGCTAAATGCTCCCATAACACTTTGGGTTCGGCATCGCCGCTCATCAGTGCTTTAGGAAACGCCGTACGCAAAACATTTCGTATTTCGCGCCCTGAGAGACCCTGTGATTCTTCGGCGCAACGTCTGATAAGGTTATCCCGGTCTTCTGCTAACGGAACACCCGGTACCAGCAATCGCTGCCACAATTGTCTACGGCAATCGAGGTCTGGGAGTTGGAATTCAATGTGATAGCGAATACGACTGACAAACGCATGGTCATAGTTTTTGGCAAAATTGGTGGCAAAAATGGTCACACCATCGAAACGCTCCAACTCCATCAGTAGAGTAGAACGCATGGCATTAATTTCGTTGTCGATGCCTTGGGTCACTGAAGAAAGACGAGCACCCAACAAGGTATCAGCCTCATCAAAGAAGAGGACGGCTGATTCAGTTCGAGCAATCTCGAAAGCGGCAGCGATGTTCTTTGCCGTATCTCCAACGTATTTGCTTTCTAGCTCTGCTATGCCAATGTGTATGAATTCACGTCCTAGCGTTCCAGCCAGCGCCTCTGCGGCAAGTGTCTTGCCTGTCCCTGGGGGACCATAAAGGTTGAGCACCATGTTTCGCCCCATCGGGTCAACGGCACCAAAACCCCAGTCATGGTAGATGGTTGTGTGAAACTTCATTGCACCAATCGCTTCATCTAACTTACGTCTTGTCAGGGATGTCAAAATCACATCCTTATCAAGGGTCAGTCGTGGCTTACGAATTTGGAATAATGATGCCGGAGATTGACTGTGTTGAGTGAGTGATTCATTCATGTGAGTTAAAGCGCTCTCAATAAGAAATTTTAAAGCGATCAACAGTTGCAGCGTGCACTCACGCTAAAACAGCTCATTTATTGTTCGCTTTATTAAATGCAGTTTGTTTCTGTTCGAACTGGACCCTCGACGATGGAGGCACAAACCCAGCTGTAAAGTGTCATATGGGTCCCCGCTTCAAAGCGACTACTTATTGTTAATCTGGAAGCAAGATTCTAGTGGAGCCAATATACAGTTAATTCATGACAACTGGAATGGGTGTATAAATTCACATGTCACATTTTCAGGCAGAAGTTGGCTCAACTTCCAGTTTTTACCGCGCCCCCACCATCGTTATGTTGATTCACCTCATACTCTGCTCTGACTGCTACATTTATGACCAATATCACCAGTATGTGCAGAAACGTTTATGTTGGGTTTCTTACGGAGCTCCTTTTCGTGTTTGCAGCGGCTCTGCCGCCAGCAGTTTCTCCAGTAGTGGTAGGGGTGCTTTGTCCATTTGCACGCTATGGATAATGTAATTGAGATCAAACTTAGTGTCACAGTAGTTTCTCTCGGCAGGCCAGATAATACGTGCTCCACAACTCGCTAACGGGTCGCCCATTCATTTTAATACCTATATCTAACAACAACAGCTCCCACTGCCGTGTATCGCGAAAAGCCATCTCACGAGCCTGTTCGATGCTATGGGTAGAATAGGCACGGAGCAATTTGTCTGATGTCGTCGAAAACAACCGTTCAAAAAACGCTAGATCTTTCGCAGCCATAACTTGTGAGCGCAATGTTTTTAGATGCATTTTATCCATTTGTGAATACCGAACTGCATCATCAATAAATGCATCACAAACCTCATATGGCATCTCATGGGACCTCCCATGAGTACTGAGGGCTACGATTAGCAGAATGATTGTCGTCATCACCAGATCCCTGCCAGCATGAATAAACTAGTCTAGGGAGGGTGCGAATAAGCACCTTCCACAACGAAACTGAAAAAATTAGTTTATTAAATTCAAATACTTACAAAGGCGCATTTTTATGTTTGGTGACTTATTCGCACCTTCCCTAGCAGTAACTAATGGAAACCGTTGAAGGTCGATCTCCGGTGAGAGGATTGCATACAGTACACATTGAACGAACAAACATACCCTCCCTGTGCAACTCAAATAATTTATCGAAAAATATTGGCACCAAACTACAGCTAGGAGATAATGCTAAGCGATAAACAAATAACTTTTTAGGCGTGATATCCATGAATGATTTTATCAAAACACTGCTGAACATTCGTAGTCTCCGGGCTGCTCTGCGTGAACTGCCATTCGAACAACTGGTCGAGATTAAGAGCAAATTTGATGAGGTGTTTGCAGAGCGTGAGGCTGCTGAGCTCCGATATCAGGAAGAAAACGCTGAACGTCTGCGTAAGCTGGCGGAGTTCAGCGAGATGCTGAAAAACGCAGGGATTGACCCCAGCGAACTGGTTGGTAGTGCTGCTCCGTCGAAAGCTGACGGAATGGAAAAGTCCAAGCGAGCACCGCGCCCCGCAAAGTACAAGTATCATGAAGATGGCCAAGAAAAAACCTGGACAGGTCAGGGCCGTATGCCGAAAGCCATCGCTGAGGGGGTTGCTAGCGGAAAGTCCTTAGAGGATTATCTGATCTAATCCACAATTATCGTAGTCTTGAAGGCAGCCGTAAGGCTGCTTTTTTTATTCATTCTACTATAATAAATTTTGCTTAGGGTGGCATGAGCCATTTTGTTCATGCTACCCGTCAATTACTCTACATGTATAGCGAGTATTACAATGAAAATAATGACCACAAAAGAGGTGGAGGTTATAGCTGATATTCAATGCGACATATGTCATAAAAGCACAACCCCACATATGAACCCAAATTTGTATGATCCACAGTTTGGAGTACTGACTGCAAAATGGGGTTATGGTTCGAAACATGATGGTACGGCATATGAGGTGCATCTATGTGAGGAGTGCTTTTTTACTGTGCTGAGTCAGATAAAAAATATGCGTATAAATGATCATGCGGGTTATGTTGACGATCAATCATTTGGGAAGCTTTTATCTCATAGCCTTGAGCTTACATGACATCATTGGTTCGACCAGATCTAGAAAAGGTATGTCTTTCATAGGATGAGAGCATGCCTTTTTATATAACTTTAATCAGCCTATGTCATAGTTTTAATTTCACGGAAGAAAATTAAATTCACCATGTATGTCTAGTTAATTTCATATTTTAAATATTAACTTTCGCCAATGCCATTGATAACATTAGTCGTTAAATTAATAATTTAGCTCAAAAAATTGTTGATATTATATTTAGTGTTTGCAATACTATAATTAGAGTGAGTATTAAATATCACCGAATAATTTAGCTCATTTCTGAATGTGACTTCGTATAAATTTATTGTATATTTTTTGAAAAAACTCTAAACCAGCTATGTTTTAATGTCTATTAAATAGGTTGGTTTGAAAAACAAAACGCATAACACTACTAATAATTATTATAAAGGTGCACGTAATGAACATAAAACCACGCTCAGGTAGACCCCAAAAATCAGCTGACGAAAAACGCAGCTTAATACTCCGAATCTCATTTAATGCAGCTGAGCAACGTGTTTTAACTAAGCATAGTAAAACCTATGGCATTCCCAAAAAGTCTAGCCTGATTCGGTTTTTGGCTCTCAGGGAACCAGACAGTATTATCTCACCAGATTTTTCATATGATGATCGTGTGAGATTGCTCGAGGGGGTATACAATATATCATCGAATTTAAATCAAATCATTTTGTTGATTAGACAAGCTGAGGTCGGTAGTGACGTTTATAAATTTATTACTGACAGTAGTGATAACTCTCCAGTGATGCAGGCTTTCTCATCTATAAATTCTCTGTTTATAGGAATTGAAAAAGCTCTGATTGGAGTAAAGTTGAAATGAATTTTGAAAAACACAGGTTCGGCCAAAACTTCCAGTACAGACTGTCTTATATTTACCGAGCTATACATATTGGTAGGAAACGAAAATCCATGCCATCACAGGTTTATCATCTCGGTGGTGGTGTAATTAATAGACCAAATATTACATTGAATGAAAGAGGTGAGGTCTCTGATTATGACATCGGGCCACTACTCATGGAGTTGAATATGCAGGCATCATTGTATGCAGGCACAGGAAACCAACTATGTGCACATTATTCACTATCATTGAGCCCCGATGAATCATTAACGCCATATCAATGTCTAGTTGCAGCTAGGCTGCTAATGAGTGAATTGGGATATGGTAGCGATACTCGATGGACATCTGTTATACACCGCGATACAAGGTCTCTACATGTACATGTTGTGGCATGTAGAGTAAAACTAGACAGAACCTTAGTTGATGATAGTAATGACTACGCTCGTGGAGTTGACGCTGCTCGAAAAATTGAAATGGAATTGGGATTGTCGATCTGTAAAAGCCCTGAAAAAAATTTCGGTCATGAGTATAGCATAGTAAATATTAAAAATGGCCGTGGTAGAGGGAGCTTTCATGCTATGCATGATCCCGCTTGTATTATCAGGGATGCAATGGACGTGGTTTTTAAAAAACAGCCGAACAACATGACTGAATTTGTCACTGGGTTGCGTGAGCATAATGTAATGGTCAGGGTGAGGAGAGCAGATAATCACGAGCCAAAAGGTATTTGTTATAGTATAGACGGTAAGAAATGGATATCAGGGTCTAAGGTTAAGAGATTGCGGGCTACCTGGTCTAAGCTGCTCGACCAGGGCATTGAATATTCACCTCGGCGAGATGATTTAAATTTGCAATTAGGTGAATCAAATCAATTAAGCGAGCTTAAGGTTATACTATTTACTGCATTGATTCGTTGCACTAAAAAACAATATGCGAAGATGAAAAAAGTGGTGCCGTCATTTGTGGATAAAAAAACATATGGTACATCGTCATTCTCTTTCCGGCTTCTAAGATTGGATTTTGTTTTGCTATCAATCGAAGAACCATCGGATAGTTTTATATCAAATGCACGAGCACTGTTGAAGGACGTTTTGGCTACAATTTTTAGGAAAGGGCTGGAGAGCGTTCATGTAGGATCAAACGCATTGATTCCTGATGGATATGTCCCAGATATTAACTCAGGGAAAGATACTATTGATAAGCCAAACATGTTTTTCTTAGACAGAGAAAAACTTAAGAATGAAATTTTGACGAACAATGAATGGATTGCTGATTGGTATGGGGATCCCATATCACACGAACAAACCAAAGAAAAAAACATAAAATAACAATAATAATGAGAGGTGTGGCATGGCTAACATGAGGTTGAATGCAAATCTTAGAACAGTATCATTTAGCAAAACCGTGAGTGTACTGGAAGAGCTGGAGCTCAGTTCAGGTAAATGTGTTCGTAGGTATAGGGCTGTAAATGTTCACCTAGGTACAGTTGATGTAGATTCTGACTTTTTACTTATAAAAGAGTTAACCGAGGCTGACGCAAAAAATGCAAAGCTATGGGTCCAGGAGCAGCAACGACTGGTCCAGTACGCTTATATGGAAAATATGAGGCGTGGGTTCCTTGGTGGTTCTCCTGTGATTAAGCGTAGTAAAGGCGACGATGAGCAGTATAGTGATTGCTATGGTTTTATACCGGGTCGGAAAGTCGGTGAGTTTATTGGTGTGATTATTGATGCTATTCCTATGGTTGAGGAATGTAGCGTAGAGAAGGATGAGTATGAAATAGAGTATGAGAAAGTGGAGCGTTTTCGTAAGAAAGGATGTCTATCTGAGATACTTGATCTGCTTTTATATGCCCTGAAAAGAAGCAATGAAAAAGTACCTTTCTCAGAAAAAGAGAAATGTGACCTATATTGTGCTGAGAGAGTTCTTTTTTACTTTTGCACTGAAGGTATGAATGTTAAACAAAGTAAGTTAGAAAAAGCCTCTCGAGATAAAGCTAAAGGTAAATATAAAAATTTGTTACGTGTCAACGCCGACCGAAAACTGATCCACTCTGGCTAATTTCGCCGATTGAAAAGTGATCCACCCGGACATGGGGTTAATTGGTTTTGGGTGTGGCCCCCGCTTTGCGTTTCTCTTTCAAACGATAGCTTTCACCGCTGATCTGAACGATGTGTGCATGATGTAACAGTCTATCGAGCATAGCTGCCGTCAGTGTCTGATCATCGGCAAAGGTGCTGGCCCACTGGCTAAAGGGCAGATTGCTCGTCAAGATCAGGCTCCCTTTCTCATAACGTTTGGCGATCACATTGAAAAACAGGTTTGCTTCCTCACGCCCAAACGGCAAGTAGCCTATCTCATCGATCACCAGTAAACGCGGCCCCATCACGACACGGCTGAAGTAGGCTTTAAGCCGCTCCTGTCGTTGAGCTGCTTGCAGCTGCAACATCAGGTCTGCTGCGCTGATAAATCTGGTCTTGATGCCAGCCATCAGAGCCCGATAGGCCAGTGCGATGGCAAGATGCGTCTTGCCCACTCCGCTTGGGCCCAGCAGCACTATGTTTTCGCTACGCTCTATAAAAGCTAGGCTGGCCAACTCCTGCAACTGGCTGCGAGGTGCGCCACTGGCAAAGCCGAAGCCAACTTATTGATTACAATTAAAAACTGAATGGTAATCTGAAAATTAAACCATGTTCATAGTCAGAAGTCCGATACCTCCAGCCAACACCAATATACCTAAAACAACTATGGCTCGTAGCCCACTTATCGATCTTTTCTGAGACTCCGCCACAGCCTCTAACTTACTGTTCAATTCGCCAAATTGTTTAGCAATGCAGCTATCAATTGCTGCGCGGCCTTGTTCAAACTGATCAGGTGTTACGAACGTCAAGGCTGCTACGTCACGCCTTAGTTTAAACTGTTCATCTTTGATCTGGCCTAGAAGGTCATTAAGTGACGTCAGGCGACCTTCAAACTCTTCAAATTTATTCGAGTTCTTCGTAACCCATTCACCCTGTTCAGTAGCTAGATTTGCGAGGGTTGATTTCGCAGCCTCTATCTCTGTTCTTGCATCGTTAACTGCGCTTAACAGGCCATTAAACTCTGCCACTTGCGCCGATTGCTCTTCGAGTGAATCGATTACTCGGTGTAGTTTCTGTATGTCATTCACCAATTAATCCCCTTGTATTGGCTGGTAAGTTTTTCAAGCCTATTTGCTAGTGGAGCTAACAAAGTGTGATAGGAGAACGGATCCCCTAGCTCTTCATTTACCTCCCCAAGAACATCCAAATCATCAAATTTCTCATGGACCAAACGAGCAAAGCGGCTTCGCGCATTTTCAGAGAACATTGGCTTTAGCTGCATAGTTTTTCGGACCAGCTCTAGTGCTTCATCCCTATTATCACTAATCAATCGATCAAAAGACGCTGCCATTCTTCGCTCTCCATCTGCATCATCAAACTCATCGGAAGCTAGTCGCAGTACACCGCTCAAGTAGTTCAAGAATGCATTATCTTTGTATGACTCTAGGAATCGAGAAAGTTGACCTCGTAGGAGCGTCATCTTCTCGCTGCCTACTAGATGTTCCGTGCGCTCTTCTTCATCAGTTTCAAAAAATACTGATGGCCATATCTTCGCCGACACAGAATTCTCAGCCATATTGAGCAGAAGTTGGCTCGACTTGTCGTGCCTGAAATAACCCTCTAGCTTCTCCTTAAATTCTTTGTCGTCCATCCTGCCTTCAGCGAATAAACTACATTGTTCATAAACGTTCTTCTGTGACTGGCGACGGTTGTAGACAAAATGGTCATAGGACCAGAGTAAAAGAACAAGAAAGATAAATTGCGATTTATCGATAGACCCTTTTCTTAACTTGTCGCAGAGAATTTTGTAGTACTGGTTATCACTACTGAACACATCCGCGAGTTTGAACTCAGGATCATACTTTCTGACGGTATGCTCAATTTTATTTTCAAGACCTTCTTCCGATAGGCACTGGAACTCGACATAGAGCGTGCCATTAAAAAAGTCTTCGATTACCCAGTCAGAAACAATACCTAATTGAGAAAGACGGTAGATAGCCTTTTCCAATTTATACTTTTCCGTACCAAACTGCCTGGCAGTAATGGTCACCGTGTTGTGTTCCTGATTGTACTTAAAGAATTCGTATACGTTTGCCATCAACTTGAACTCATCATTGATTGTGTCCAAGCTGTTTGTCATCAGGAACAGATTTGTGTTCAGGTCGCTATCTCGACTCAATAACTTCACGTACTCCTTCAGATCTTTGACGTTCGTACTAGCGTCCCAAATCTTGTCGAGAATAGCTGAATTGGGCTCTTTTGTGAGAAGCACATAGCAATCTGCGGGTACTTCCTTGAATAATTTTTTATCTCGCCCTGCCCTGCCTGCTTCCTGATACAAGGCTTCCATCGACCCAGGTATTCCGAAGTGAACCGTATAGGCAATATTCCCCTTATTCACGCCCATTCCGAATGCCTTAGTAGCAGTAAGTAGGCGGTATTTATTTTCTTTAAAATCGTCTTGAACTTGGCGCTTATATCTATCGAAAGCCTCTCCCTGTAATACCCCCATTTTCGGAGCAGACCCCGAAAAATATCTAACATCCATATTCAAGAGTGTTGAAATTCGGCCCGCTAAGCTATGACAACCCTTAGACCCGTTGACGGTGGCAGTGAATATGATTCCCGCCTTATTGCCATATTCCCCGTCGGAATTCCATTTACGCTCCATTTCAGAAACAAGTTCGACGGCTGCATCAACTTTGCGGCCTTTATCGTCGATAACGTGGAATGAGAGTTCCTCGCGAGTGAAGTCCATGGGTGTGCGGACAAAATCATCGGGGATATCAAACTCTGTTTGAATATCCTTTAGGACGTTAACTGATGCGGTTGCAGTTAGGCCTATATAAATTGCACTGGGAGCAAACCGTCCAATTGTATTTGCCAGGTTAAGATAAGACGTCCTGAAATCATGCCCCCACTCAGACAAACAGTGAGCTTCATCGATCACCGCGTAGGCAAATGAGAGATCTAGTCCGATAGCCAACATCTCTTTTCTAAACGCATGGGTTTGGAATCGCTCAGGCGATATGAAAACGAAGAAGTACTTACCACGTCCGAAATCGCTCTGAACTTTGGCCTTCTCTCCTGCCTTCAAATCACTAGTAATAAAATTGCTTCGAGTGAAGCCGATGCTATCCAAATCGGCTTTCTGGTCATACATCAAACTCTTTATCGGACACACGACAAAGCTAACAGCTGGTTGCAGAACCGCAGACAGCTGGTAGCAAATCGACTTACCCGAACCTGTAGGCAACAATCCTATTGTGCCGTTTCTCGAAAGTGCAGATCCTATGATACCAACCTGCCCTTCCCTGAAATCTACATCCTCTAGGTATGGTAGAAACAGGTTGCTGAGGAAGTATCTCAGAGACTCTCGCTGCTCGCTGCCTGGGCTAAGATCTAGCTTGTAGGCAATGGGATCACTGCATGAAAGCTCGAAGAAGTCATAGTCAATTAATTGACTGGTTTCTATTGAAACAGCATCAGAATCTTCGAAGTATCGATAGAAATCGAAGTAATCCGTACGTGAATATATGACGTCTTTGTTAACTTGAAAGGAATCGTCATAACGCTCCAGTATGCTGAAGTCGATGAATATATTTTCACCAGACCGTTCGCTCGGAAGCTCATCTGATTCGATCAGCGCTACTTCAATTCGCCTTTCTTCAATACCAATGAGACGCAAGAGATTCGATAACAAATCGTTCAGGTCGTCTAGTGCCGCTTCAGCAAAATCTGTGCCATCACGATTGACTATGAATAGTTTTTTCAACTCTCCTAGTCTGATCTGACCGCGTTCAAGAAGCTCCAATAACAGTAACTGGAAACGCAACGCCGAGGTCAGCCTCAATCGTGGGTCGGTAACATCAGCTCCATTTTCATAAACCTCTTGGTAATTCAATAAAGAAATACCATTAGGAGGCGTTAGGACACCGTCACGCTCTAGGCCATCTACGATCTGAATGTGAGAAATAATCGAATTTATCTTACTGATAAATGACTGGTTCTCAGATGCCAGTTCTTGAACAGTGAACCGAACAGTCTTCAGTCCCTGGGTTTCAGTAAACAAATCCCTCATCTCATCTAACTGCTGAGAATTTTGGTGTTGCTGACCGTCTATCTCAATAATTAAACCAACTTGAGGAATGTAAAAATCTACCTGTCGGTTCTGGAATTGTTCAACGTAGACCTGAGTCATATCGTAAATCTGGACTTCAGGGAGCATTAGCTGTTTTACAAAAATGTACTTACCGAAATACTTCGGAATCAGCTCATCAAAAAACCTTTTCGCTGGGTAGCTTCCAGACTGTTTGTTGCCTCGAATTAATCTGTTCCAAAAAACTGACTTATCTGACAAAAGAGCCTGAGCTGGTGTATTAAGAGCGCTCTGTTCCAGCTCAATGCCAAATGCTTTCCTCAGTTTTCGCGAGGCTATTGTAGGCTTCCCTCTCTGAAGTATGTTTTTAAGAACTTGAATTGCTCCAAATAGCTGACCAGACGCCACTTCAGACGAGATAGAATAGTTGAGAAGATTATGGAAAATGAAGTTATGGTTGGTTCTCGCGTAGTTAGCAGAAAACTTCTTGCTTACAAGCCTACGACTAGACTTCGGCCTGACATATCCAGATAGTTCACTTTCATCCGCCAGCGAGTCGATGATTGGGTTGTACAAATCTGAAAATAGTTGGTTATTGTGCTGTTGTTCAATGCTGTCAGTACTTAGCTCTAATCTATAGAGAGTTTTGACCAACGTAAAAATGTAAATACTTGAATTCGGGAAAGCTTGAGATAGACAGCGTGTTATCTCATCAGTTGTAGCCCCCGAAGTTAATACGTCGTCAACGATAAGAAATGTCGGATTTGAATTCGCTTCTATTGAATCAACTTCGGCTTTATAGGCCCCTCCGACCTGCTGTCGTCTTTGTACTGCACTGCAATTAGTCGATTTAACTAATACGTGCTTTTTCTCTAATATCTTAGGTTGGTAAGTAGCCCCTAAAGCAACAGCCAGCGACTTGCCCAAGGTATCTAATGCTTTATCGCCATCTTCAGCCCTAAGCTCAGCGTGACCTAACGCTCGAACAACAATATCTATAACTGGAAATGAAGGAGCTAGCTCAACAGTCTTGTTAACCCAGCGGCGTACAGAAGGATTCTTGTTATCTTTGAAAGACCAAACTTCCTGTTTGACACCATCTAAATAGAATCCCAGATGAAGTTTATTTCCAGATTGTATTAACTCAGAACGTCCCGTTGTTGCGGAACTCGGTGTCGAGTTTTTTCCAATAAGCTCGGAGAGATTGCTTACTCCCTTATGTGACGAATCGATCTCCGAGGCAGAACCCCAATCTACTGAGAAAAACTCAACTCCTGCATTGAAAGCAGCGTCTCGATCTAGGTTGCTATCTCCTAAATAAATTGACTCGTCGGCGCTAACACCGAAATACTCGAGAATACGAGTAACGCCCTCATGGCTCGGCTTATGCTGCGTTACATCATGGTAGGCTACTACATAATCAACAGAGATACTGAAGTGTTTGAGTAGACCCTGAACGTAATTCGAAGGCGCATTCGAGAAGATAGCAACCTTGATTCCAACTGACCGAGCCGTTGTAACAAGGCCGACAACGCCCTGATAAACGGCACAACCATTAAAGTACCTGTGTATGTCTCTCCATCGGCCAGCTGACCGAAATGGTTCGAGGCTTGATGTATCAATAAGCGTGTCATCAAGATCGAGGACGATGACCTTTATCACAGCAGGCCACCGTTTGATTTCAACGATCTAAATGAACTCGCGATGTCTTTTAATTGAAGCTGAATATCTTCATAAGATTCGCTCGTGTAGGGTATCGCCTTTCCTTCGTTAACTAGATGTTGCGTTCCTGAAATTGCCTTGATAGTAAGATCTGGATACCTAGCTTTCTGTGCGTCAGGAACGAAGACAGGACGCTCCATAGAGAGAGCAGATTTGACTGCGTGCATCGTCCCACCATCTATCGAAGTTTCAATAGCAAAGACGGCAGTAGATAAACCTGCTTGTATCCTGTCTCGCTTAGCAAAGAACGCAGGTATTGCTTTGGTTCCTGGAGCATTCTCCGCAACTAGAAGTCCATCCGTATCCAAAATTTCCTGAGCGAGTTCTCGATTACTTGTGGGAGAAATAGAATCCACATCGACAAGAACAGAAATCGTTGAGGTTTTGGCGTCTAATGCAGCGCGATGAGCAATTGTATCGATACCCAGTGCAAGTCCACTGACTATCGTGAAACCATAAGTCGCAAACTTTTGAATAGTTTTAATCGTTATGGTTTCACCCTTGGGGGTGTTTTCACGAGTTCCTACAACAGCTATAGAAAGCCTATTCTCTAAGAGTTTCAGATTGCCTTTGCAGTAAAGAAAGGGAGGAGGTTTCGGGAGATTGTATAACGAGATTGGATAGGTTTTCGAACCGAAGAGAACAATCTCAACTCCTTTATTTTTGAACGAATCAATCTCAGCTTGTACTTCGTCCCTGAGAGCCTGGAAGTTCGCAGCGTTGAAGAAACTTTCGAGAGCTGCTCGAGATTTAACATTTGAGATTTTTAGATTGGAGGAATGGTGTACCAGTTCTTCGAGCGTTGACACTCCGCTATACGCTGAAAACTTTAAGATCGACAGAACCGTTTCATCACCAACGCTCATTAACTTCTTAAGAACAAGAGCATCTACAATGTTCACATCCCCCCCCAAAAAACGACCGTTTTTAGTCCATTAATCGTACAGATTAATTGTATTCTACCGAGAAAACAACATAAACTAACCTTTTCCATGACCCTCAGCCAGCTTCAAGAGCCGATATGGCATCGGACTAGCTCCAAGTCGAGCCGGATGGGCATAGTCTTTATGCAGAATTTGAAATGTATATACTGAGCGACTCGGATAGGGGCTTGAGACAATCCGAGTCGCTCATACTGGGCCTTTATAGAGGATAGAGTGTGTAATGAGTAAACCATTTAGTTCCGGTAGCGTTACAGTTCAACCATCTCGTGGCCTGTGGCAGGCAAGCTACTTAGGGCAGAAAGTCCCATAGCGAAGCGCGGTTTGGATCAATGGCAGAGACCCTTGCTCACCGGGCTTTGTTAAAATTGCAGGCTGGAAACTTTGACCCTGTGTCCGACGATCTGCAATTTAAGCAGTCATGGCGAATGCTGGATGCTGCCAGGCAATTGGGGCTCTCATTGGGCCAACTGCGGCAGTGGATGCTAACTGGAATGCTCAACGGACATGTGATTAAACCACCAATGCGTGACGTGAAAGGCGTTGACCGAATCACCGGTTGCGAATTGATGATGGCGCAAGAGCGCCTTGCTGAGTGCAAATCCGGGTTGTCACTTTGCAATGGGTAATTCGTCTAATGCCGTGGTATAGCGGGGACTGAGTTTTTCACGCTTCATCATCCAATCACTGTTGTCTCTCCCACAAGATCCAAAATGAATTTTTCCTAATCGTCCCTGGTTGATTCGGTCGATCATCTGCATTAGGTCCTGACTGCGGGGCTTATGTTGATGATGGTCGAACAAATCTCCCTGCTGGCTGCCGATAGGAGTGAAGTCGGCTAGCATCACGCCCCCTTTTTGGTAGCGGTGCCCATCCCGCCAGATATGAGAGAGCAGTGAGTGGATCAGTCCCAGCAGCGCCCTAGTATCGTTAGTAGGTACAGCCAACTTGGTGCTCACCTGGTTGCCGTAGTAGGGCTCTTTGTCATTGAAGGGGCTGGTGCGAATGAATAGAGTGGCATGGCGACAGCACATTCCCTCTGCCCGGAGTTTTTCAGCTGCACGTTCCATATATCCTGCGAGTGCTTGATGCATGGAATTCATGTGTGTGATCCGTTCACCGAATGATCGGGAGCAGATGATCTGCTGTTTGGCTTGTGTGTCCTGCTCCAGGCTGGCGCATGGGTAGCCGCGTAGCTCTAGCACGGTTCGCTCAACAACGACCCCATAACGATGCCGTAGGTTTTTACCATCGACAGCGACTAGGTCCGCCACACTATTGATCCCGTGCGCTTCGAGCCTGGTGGTCAGTTTTCTACCTATTCCCCATATTTCCCCGACCGGAGTGATAGCCATCAAACGCGCTCGACGTGCCTCATCACGCAAATCAACCACTCCACCAGTCGCAGGCCACTTCTTCGCGGCGTAGTTTGCCAGCTTGGCGAGTGTTTTGGTTGGCCCGATCCCGACGCCGACTGTGAGTCCAGTCCATTGCTGTATTCGTTCACGGATCTGACGACCATATGCTGTTAGGTCTCCCGCCCAGGATTCGTTCAGTTCAACAAACGCTTCATCAACACTGTACACCTCGACAGTTGGCACCATGCCTTCCAGCGTGGTCATTACGCGCTGTGACATATCACCATAGAGGGCGTAGTTGCTCGAGAACCAAACACCGCCTACGGCCTCGAAGAACTGACGGATCTGGAAGTAGGGAACACCCATCTTGATGCCAAGCGCCTTGGCTTCTGCCGAGCGAGCCACAACGCAGCCGTCGTTGTTCGATAGCACCACGATCGGGCGCCCCTTGAGGTCTGGCCTAAACAGGCGCTCGCAGGACGCATAGAAGTTGTTCACATCGACGAGGGCAATGGCGTTGGGCATGGTTTACCCCAGTTTGGTCTTGTGGAGTACATAGGTTACGACGCCAAAAATCTCTAGTTCTTGCCCGTCCAATAGATGGATGGGCTGGAAATCTGGATTGGCGGGTAGCAGGGCAGGGAACGGGCGTTCTTGCAGCTGTTTGACAGTGAATTCTCCATCAAGGCAGGCTAGAACGATAGCGCCGTGGCGGGCCTTGAGCGCTCTATCGACGATCAAAAGATCCCCGTCATTGATGCCCTTTTCCACCATGCTTTGGCCACTGGCCCTGACATAGTACGTTGCTGCGGGGTGCTCAATGCAGATCTGGTTCAGATCTATGGTTTGCTCAATATAGTCCTGTGCTGGGCTAGGAAAGCCGCAAACTACAGGGGACAGAAAAAGCGGCAGCTCTAGAGCGTCCGGGGTTGGATGTGGGATGGCGAACATGGTGGCTCACTGGTTACTGTTTTTATATACAGTATAGCCGTATTGCATAACGTGTGCATCCGTTGTCAGTTGACATACCGGGCCCATTAGCTATGTTCGGTTCACATGGTATCTGGCTTCATAGGACGCGTGATGGAATCAACAGTTTTTAAGTGTGGTCGTGGCCAGGGGGTTTACCTGCCCGAGGCAGTGGCCCTGCCAGATGAGGTCACGCATGTTGAGATCGTCGTGGTTGGTCGTACTCGCATAATCACACCTGTAGGTGAGTCCTGGGATAGGTGGTTTGATGAGCCCTCTATGAGCACCGACTTCATGGCCGAACGTGAGCAGCCAACCGCCCAGGAGCGAGAGAAACTCTGAGGTCCAGCAGGGTAACTGAGTTGCGAAGCTGAGAGGGATTGTTTTTATATATATAGATAAAGCGCTTCCCTCTCACCTGAAAAGTGAATAGCTATGGCCATCATTCTCGCGTAGCGAGGATTGTTCATAGAGCTGTCGGTACTCGCCCCCCAGGCAGGATAGCTCAGTAGCCATTTTTTCTAGGTTGCACCACCGGTCGTGGTGCATGTGATCCAGTTCTGTATCTACAATGCTGGCGATTGGTCTCTCCTCTGTAGTGGTTTCAGCCGCTGCAATTTTGGACAGTATGCGACATGCCGAGAACTGCTCTAGCTGTGCGGCCATAACTACTGCGACGTTCGGAAATTTATCGATAACCTGGTAGTTTAAATAGCCATGTTTCGTCACTAGGAATTAGTGTTTATATATATTTGTTGTAATTCTAGGTGCAATTATTAGGCTCAATAAATAAATTTCACAAAATGTCAATTTATTTTTTTCGTCCTATTGATCTTTGATGGAAATAGTCATATCTTCATCGGCACATAGACTGGTTGGCCTATGTAGATATAACGTAATCTACTGGTTTTGTTGAAATGTTATCTCTGAATTCCTGTGCACTATACTCATATGGTCGTTACAAGTGACATTGTACACGAAGCACAGTTTAAGCATGTCTGGTCTCATTGGAATAAACTAAAGGTAAAGCATCTTTTGATATTTCACGCGTGATTTATAACAGGCTAATTTTGGTTATAATTAAAATGAAATCCAAGTGGTAATGCATAGTATATATAAAAATCAGGCCTATAAGGCCGAGGATAATAACAATGAAGCAAAGCAATGAAAAAATATTTGGGTGTGAACTCTTGACGTACGACCAGCAAGATCAGAAAAATAATGAGCAGCAGGAAAAAAATGTAGTTTTCGCGAAAGTCATGGACAACAGCAAGCAATTGACGTTGCCGGACCTTTTGCCAAATAGCCGACCGATGAGGACTAGCCGTAATCTGCATGCTATTATTTTACACAAAAACTGGATCCCGCGTTTCAACCAGATGACGGCTGAACCAGAGGTCGCTAATTCTGATAATCAGCGCCTAGGTCTCTCTGATGCAGGTCAGCGATCTGCGCTGGTTGATGCCTGCCAGCATGCACATCTGTCAGACAGGGCAATTGATGATCATTTGACAGCGATTTGTGAACAGCATAGTTATCATCCTGTACGTAGTTGGCTGGAGGACGGGATGCCGTGGGATGGTCAATTACGAGTGGATAAGGTGATAGCCACCCTAGGTGCGGTCAACCCAGGTTATGCCGCTCAGGTAATAAATCCATGGTTGATTGGATGTGTTGCTGCATTATATGAACCCAATTGGATATCAAAATTGGTTCCGGTCCTCGCGGGTGGCCAATCATTCAAAAAATCTGCATGGATACGCCATATTGCCACTGTGGTACCTGGGTCAACACTGGATTGCTCCATCAATCCCGATGTGCCTGATGATGTGAGACGCGCAGTTTCCGCGTGGGTGGTAGAATTGGCCGAACTTGAGAGTACCACCAGGCATGAGGCTGGCAGCCTGAAAGCGTTTTTAACGAGAGATCATGACCGTTTTCGAGTGCCGTATGGGCGTAATTTCACTGTTAAGCGGCGTCAAACTAGTTTTATTGGCACGGTTAACGGCACTGGTTTCCTGAAAGATGCTACTGGGAGTTCGCGGTTTGCGGTGATCGAGTTGGCGTCACCAGCAAATATGGATGTTCTTAATGAAATTCTTGGTTGGAGTTGGGATGAGGGGCGAGTGCGTCACACCGAACCCGAGAAATTACGTCAGTTTTGGTTGGAGGTAAAGGCAAAATATGATGATGGGGGCTCTTGGTATCTGGATGAAACGACAGTCATTCAAGCTGCGTCTGTAAACGATGCTCACACTGATAAGGGGGCTTGGTACGATATTATTTGCCATAATTATCTGTCAGGGGAATATAATGATACTAAATGGGTTGTTGCGAGTGAATTGTGCAAGCTACATGGAGAGAAGGTCAATATGGCAACATCTTGTGGTAAGGCACTCAGGATGCTTGCGAGCGAGGGGAAAATAAAGAGCAAAAAAGGCCGATCTAATCAAACTCTATACTGTTTGCCAGTGATTGGAACAAATAGGATAGATAAAGTAATAAAGTAATAAAGTAATAAAGTAATAAAGTAAAAAAACACCCGCCACTGAGTCGGGTGTTTTTATCAAAAGATGCGACTAATGGTTAATGTATTATATTCTGGTTAAGTGAGCATTATGATGTTGCTAACCATCCGTAAGCCACATTATTACTGATTGAGTGATAGTTATGGTTAGGTGGTTAAGTAATTTCAATGAAAATAATATTGTGAGGTATGGATGAGTATAATTCAACGCTGTCAATATACTTATCGCTTTATAGCGAACCTAATTAACCATCTAACCATTAGCGAAAATAAACCTACGAATGTGGGGTTTAGGTTGATTAGGTGGCTTAAACAATGATTAACCAATTATTTTTAATTGCCGTTATTCAACGGCAAACGATCCACAGTCACACCGCTGGCATATTCTGGTTAACATGCAACACCTGAAGTGACAAGGCTCATCGACGATGTGTGCTCCATGTCACCTGTAGAAGCGGTACGAGTACAGTGATCTACTATTCGGAATAGCTATTTAGCCAGTTTAGTAGAAAAATTATTTTCCATGCATGAGTATGACCTTCTTACATATTCCTAATGCACCTTCCAGATCCAACCTAAGTGAGGAGAATGACTTACGCAAAATTCTATCAGGAAGTGCCCAATCCCACTTTTCTCGATTTAAGTTTCGGACTCCGTCCAGTAGGTCTGTCGATAGTACATGTGAGTCTTTAATGCTGACGATAACATTCAGCATTTTTTCTTTGCTGCAATTAATTAAGATGTAAATGCCTTCATTAACAGCATCAATATCATTTTTTTGCATCAACAGAACAAACGCATCATGTGCAATATCACTGGACCACGGGAACAGCTGTACGGAATTATCGCCCAATTCAATCAATGTAGTCGAGTCAAGGTCAAAGCGTTTAAAGTTTTCTCTTGCTTCGGACAGTAGCTCTTTTGCTCTGGTATCAAGAAATGGAACATCAAAGCCACCAGCAAGCACATTGCGCATTTCAACCCTGACT
Organism: Aeromonas sp. YN13HZO-058; assembly: GCF_001921245.1. Classification (NCBI taxonomy): domain Bacteria; kingdom Pseudomonadati; phylum Pseudomonadota; class Gammaproteobacteria; order Aeromonadales; family Aeromonadaceae; genus Aeromonas; species Aeromonas sp. YN13HZO-058. Next base: position 32,063 of record NZ_MQSY01000074.1, read on the forward strand.
ATTTCGTGAACAGTGGCCAAGCAGTTATCGAAGACAGGAGGAGTCCCTCCTTTTGAGGGGGCCACAAGTATAAATTTCTTTTCTTCATTCACTTCGAGAACTTGCCAGCGGCGACCGGCAAAAATGATCTTCTGGCCTGTAATCAGAGGCCTGCTTATCGGGATCAACCCAACCTGAGTAGAGGCGCAGATCAGCCGGTATTCCTCATCACTGACAAATGATGCGTAGAATTCGTGATTGTTAACGAGTTTTTCGCCTACTTCACCGTGCAGCAGCAAACCTGATGAGTCCTGTTGTATCAATTTCAAGCGGCCCATCTGCTTGAGAAGCCCAATAAAGTCATCAGGTGTGAATCCTTCAAAAGGCGCACCAGGGGAGAGCAGACTATGCCAAAGGTCTCTGGCCATGATGCCGCCGCGCTCACTGATAACAGAAAGGATCTGTTGAACTAGAGTTGAGGCGTGCAAGCCACCAGCAAGGGGAGGCTCAAACCAACCACCGATCAGTAGCCTGACCATGGCGATAGTTTGGATCAGGTCCTCACGTAGTGAATCTGAGATACTTGTATTGGGGGAGAGTTCGCGCTCGATGATGTAGCCGCGAAGGATTGCGGACTCTCCCTTACGGCGTCCGGACCTACCAAGACGTTGCCGCAATGATGACACCGCAGGTGGTCGACCGATTTGGCAAATACTTTTAACGGAGCCAATGTCGATCCCGAGCTCCAACGTACTGGTGCAAATCGCTGTCGCTGGCACATCACCCGACTTCAAAGCCTGTTCCGTTTCTTCACGATATGTTTTCGACAAACTGCCGTGGTGTGCCCAGAACTGGTTTGGGACCTTATCTTGTTCGCAAAGGCGACGTAAACGGTCTGTGTACTTTTCAACGTTCGATCTGGAGTTGGGAAATACCAGGTTGTTTGACCCGCGGAGTACACGATACAAGTCGTTACTGATGGCTACATAGGGAGATGTTGGGTCGTCTTCATCTCGTTCTTCGTCTGGTTCCGTTTTACCTTCGAGATAGCCTTTGATGAGGACCTTTAGCTCCTGGCCACCATCCTTTGACTCGATGAGCTGGACGCTATCAGGTAGGGAAGGGCGCAAGAATTTTGCCGCGAGCGACATATCCCCGAGAGTAGCAGAGAGCCCAACGCGGGGGACCTGACGACCGATGGCCAGCTCAACACGATGCATCAGGGATTGGATCTGTTTTCCTCGCTCAAAGCCGATGAAGGCATGCAGCTCATCAATCACGATGTACTTGATGTTGGCCATCATCCCAGGGATGGATGACCCCCGATTCACAAAGAGGGCCTCCAGGGATTCAGGGGTGATCAACAACACCCCATTGGGACTCTTCAAGAACTTCTGCTTCTTGCTGTAGGCGATATCACCATGCCAGCCAGTAACAGGGATCTCCAACGAGTCACAGAGCTCGTTGAGCCGTCCCCATTGATCATTAATCAGCGCTTTGAGAGGACTGATGTATAGAACCGTAGCGGGCTCGGGGCTGTTCAGTAGCACCGTGAATATCGGCAAGAAGGCAGCTTCAGTTTTACCCGCAGCAGTGGCAGCAGCGATGATCACGTCTGTATCTGCCCCCAATAATGCCGGTATCGCCCGCTCTTGCGCATCACGAAGAGAGGTCCACCCCTTTTGCCACACCCAGCGCCGGATCCGCTCATCCAGCCGTTCAAAATGTCGGGAGTCAGAGCTGGAACGAGGTGAATTCATCATCGGGCTCCACTGCCAATTCTAACTCCGCTCCCTGATCAGATTTGATGTCAGTAAAGCCAATGAGCTCTTTCCAGTTTGCATCAGGGTTCTGCTCTAGGACGGCCAGCAGGTTCACAAAGGCGGTGATCGTCGTTCTGGGGGTTCTGAAATAGCTTTCCCCCAACCGGCTCTCACAATGGGCCATAAATGCCGGTAACGCTTCGTCTGGCAATGTGTAACGGGTTTCATCACCACAGGCATAGACATGCCGCAACTTCTCAAGGAGAACGTAGAAATCCTCAGGGGTCAGGCTTGAGAGGCGCAGTACTGGCCCTGAGTAATCCACCAGCCCATCCTGAGCAAAGCTGTTCTCGGCCAAACGGGATTGCAGGGCTGAATAGCTGAAGAGGCCGCGTCGGGTGTCCATCAAAAACTCGGGAGTGCCGCCAAGGATGAACCCGAGCCCGACCGACGTCCCTTGCAAGGAGTCATTGAGGATCCGCAGGATTTGTTCGTAGTTGGAGTTGCGAGCCTGGGTGTTGGCAAGCTTATAGAGGTTCACCATCTCATCAAGGCATACCAGCAAGCCTGAATAGCCTGCCAGCTGAACGAAACGGGCCATCAGCTTGAGCTGATCATACATGGTGGCATCATCAACGATGGTCCGGACACCCAGCGCTATGCGGGCATCGGTCTTGGTTGAGAATTCGCCCCGAAGCCATCTGATGGCGTCATGCTTCAGCTGGTCATTTCCATCTTGGAACCCTTTGCAGTAGGCGGCAATCACCTCGGCAAAGTCATAGCCATTGACCATCTCGGCTAGATCTTCCAGCTTCTTCCGGATGACCGCTTCAGGTTGTGAGCCATTCGCCTTGGCTTCATTTTTCGCCTGAGCGATGAACTTCTCCACTACACCCGCAAGTGCACCGCCATCAGGTTTCGTGCGGGTGGACATATTCTTGGCGAGCTCAGAATAGAGGGAACGCGCTTGGCCGCCGCTGGCATGCAGTCGGCGATCGGGATTGAGATCGGCGTGAACGGTAACAAGCTGCTTCTCAAGCGCGATTGCTCGCACAAGGTTGAGAAGGAAGGTTTTACCGGCACCATACTCCCCGACAACGATCCTGAATGATGAACCTGTATCGGCAACGCGATTGATGTCTGTCATGAAGGCGTCAATTTCGTTTTTGCGGCCAACTTGGATGAGATGCTGACCCACCTTGGGCACGACACCCGCTCTTAAGGATTGGATGACGGCGTCACGCTCTTTTGGCCTGATTTTACTCATGAGGAATTTGCTCCAGAAGGTCAGTGTTCAATTCAATGGTGTCATCACCCTCGATCAGCATTTCATCAAAGTGATCGAGCATGGCTTCATTAATTTGTTCAAGTGCACCATCGAGCATCAGGCCCATGGTGTTGGCAAGTGCAGACAAATCATCACGAGCCCATTCCGGACGGGCAAGCAGAGCCCTGAGGAATTGGCTTAGGTCATCATCAAGGCCAAATAGAGAACGAGTGTCCCCAAGGGTTGTCGGCTCGTCCGCTTGATCTGATGACGCTTCTGTCTTGGCCTGTTGTGGCTGGTAGATATCATCATGTTCACCATCATTCTCTGTAAACACGGATGCAAGCATTGCAGTGACTTGAGAGGTCTCCTGTTTGAGCTGTGCCACCCGAGCCATATCCAAACTGGAGGCACTGCCAGTAGCCTTGGTCACGCTGCCAGATTTGCTCGTTGATACGATCCTGGCCTCATTTGAATGGAGGTCTGAGTAGACCTGTTTCACATCCAAAGAGATCAGCTTATACAGCTGCTCCAGTACCTTCACTTTGGCTGGGGTGATCGAGTTGTCAGCTTTCACAAAGGCGACGAGCAGCTTGCCGACTAATGCCTTTTGTTCACCATCCAAGGCATCGATGGCTTTCTTTACGATCGACAGGGTAGGAGGTGCCTGAGTGCCCAGTAGCGCTTTTGCGATCAGTCGAACTGATTGAGAGTGGGTCAGGAAGTTCATTGAACCGATCTGCTCCTTGAGGAAAGCGATCGTGACTTCCGATTTATCTTCGTCGGTATTCAGGACAACACAGGCCAGATCTACAAATGCGGACACAGTATCCACACTGCTCTGATTTTTGTTCAGCGTCTCTTGCGGATTTATCGGATAGATGACAACAGGCTCGTCTCCCTTCGGGCGCTTATTGCTTCCCTCTGGGTGAGGCTCGATGCTCATATGGTGGTGAGCCAAGATGTTAGCCAAACCTTCATACTGCGCTTTATTGAGGCCTCCCGTGCTGTTGATGTTGATACGCGCTGCAAGGTCAGACCAAGGCAGGAGCATGGCATCAACACCAACAACCTCTGCCAGCGTCACGAACGTTTGTTTCATGGCTGTTGGCCAATACTGATATGGCAGATGAAGCAAAGCTTCCAAGGTGTTTTCTGCCCCAACATTTCTCCCTAGATACCGGCTATATGGCTCAAGCAAGGAGGTGCAAAGGTCAACAACCTTACTCAGCTTTTTGATGTATGGCTGCGAGAAGGAGACATCAGATAGATTGGTGACGCAGCGCTCAATGAATTGGCTGACGGCATAAGAAGACGGCGCATAGGAAACCTCGACACGGGATTTGAGCTCTTTCAGTTTGATGCCATCGCCATACTCCCGTTTATAGGTGTCGATGAACATAGCCTTGAAGATATCAAAGCAGCGCTGCGCGGGGGTCCGTAAGGAAATTGTCGGGGTACAGGTCGCCCAGAGCAAAGCCCAATCGGCAGGAACCGGCTTGCCGTCTCTAACCAGTTGCCCGAGGCAGATTTTCAGCGAAATAGGGACGTGGTAGCTGAGCGGATCGGCCTCTTGTGCGGGGAAAAGGTAATATTCCTTGCTGATGTTCTTCGCCATCCCATATTCGAGAAAATTGGTGGCATATCTTGTGAAAGAGGGGTGCGCCGAATAGATGGTCACCAATCTGGCTATTTCGGCAAGAATAAATGGCATCTCTCTTTTGGCTAGCTCGCCTCTTTTGGCATCAATAAAATACCGGCGCTCAAGGCCATAGAAAAAGATGAAAACAAACCCAATTGCGACGTCGGGGTCTTTGCGCCCATTCGCCATCCATTGCAAATATCTTTTCTTGGCGTCGGCAGTGAGATTTTTATAGCTCGGATAATATCCATGCAGAGGAAGATCTGAGGGCGCATCTTTGATGGTAACAAGGGCTTGTGGATCGATAAGTGATGGCTCTTCAAAGAGGCCTCCATCCAGCCTGGTGTTGCCGACATAAAACATACCGCCGCTAATTTTGAGACCAGCAAGAGTGATCTCTTCACCTGGGGACATCCAGCGGCCAACCATGCAGGGCCCCGCAGGCATTAGCTCAGAAGAGGTGAAGAGTACGTTTTGCTCAGAAGGCACAACGGATGGGCTGCGTTCTCTGAATGAAAAAGATATGCTGAACTCGGGCGCGGGTAGTTCCGTATCGTTATCTGTCAGGGACAAAACAGTAAAAACATCGTCATCAAAATCAAGGGAGGCTGGTGGCGCATCAATAGCTGGATCTGGCTTTGTCTTGGCAAAAGAGTTTGCATCCAAGGTCGTGGGCTCAAAAGGGGTTGATACTCCAGAAATCATGAGGTCAGAGGCCGATACCTTGATCAGATCTTCAGTGTTTGGATTCGGTTGTTGGTGTGGTAACGCCTCTGGTTGCATCTTTGTATCCGCGTTGGCTATAGCTTTCGAATGACTGGGGGCATGTGATGGCGTGAAAGCTGCCCTCGGCGGCTCTCGATGCACTGGTGAAGTGTGCTTAGTTGGATGAGGTGTGGCTGTAACTGTTGGTTTTTCTGGTTTGTCGGTGGTTTTTTTGTAACGGTATGTGAAAAAAAGAAATAAAACGCAGAATGCACCCACCCAAAATTGCCAAGGAACCGCTTTAATAGCTTCAATTATCTTGATAGTAATAAAGATGACGATGGCAAGTATAATTAGATAAAAATCTCCAAGTTTCTTTGATGTCCGCCTTTTCCTTGCCATTTATTCTCTCCAACAGTAATGCTTCAGCTAAGTAAAATCACTAAATTAAATAGCTACCTTAAAGTGTGATGTGCCTAATGATAAAGTTCACGTATACACGAGTAAAGGTTCTATCACCTGAAGATGTTCACTCTGTGAGGATAGATTAGTGATTTCTTACGGGACCCTTAGGATAGCTTGAACAGCAAAATGAGAAGTATTTTCATCATGTGCTCGAGTGATCTTGCAAAATAGAGCGAACTCTGCTTGCTCTTTCGGTGTGATGAATAAAGATGCGGGGCGTTCTTGCCCAAATCGATGCTTCGGGATGGAACTAACTGAGAAGGCGAGAATCCGATCGGCACTCCCCCCTACAAGTTAGCATTCATGGACAAGGTGCAAGTGTCTGGCTCTATGGGGCAAATCCAGTAATCACCCACCTCATATTATAAATTGGCTTACTTTTCAGGTGTCAATTTGAGCCGATATCGTGTGTTTCTGCCTCCACCAGGCTCTTTTTCTAGGCAGTTTTTTTCCAGTAGATCAGTAAGATGGCGCGTGGCTGTAGATTTGCTCACCTGAGCAATAATTTGATACTGACTGGCACTAATGCTCTGCAAACAGCGATCATCATCACTGCCTATCAAATAGTTCAGGATCATTACCTGTTCAGGGCACAATTGGTCATTAGCGTGTTGCTGCCAGAAACGTTGCCGGGCCAGAGTTTGGGTGCATGATTGTTGTGCCTGTTCCAGCGTGACGTTGAGTGTGTCCAAAAACCAAACCAGCCAAGGGGTGATATCCAGACCACCTCTCTGGGTCTGCTCCAGAGCGCGATAGTAATCAGCTCGACGCTCGAAAATCACGGTCGACATTGCATACAGACTGATGCTCTGGTTGTCGGCCTGAGAGAGTGCAAGATCGGTGAGGGCTCGGGCAATCCGTCCGTTACCGTCATCAAACGGATGCAAAGTGACAAACCATATGTGGCAGATGGCGGCTCGCAGTAATGGATCTAGGCAGGGCTCATCGAGACTGCTTCTGAACCAGTCGACAAATGTCGCCAATGCCTCCTCCAGCCCCTCTCGTGGTGGTGCCTCGAAATGCACGGTCAGTCGATCTCGTGCTCCGGATATCACCTGCATCGGCTCATCACCACGCAGCTGGCCAACACGTATCTGATGCGATCTCCGGTCATCTGCGGGAAAAAGCCAGCGATGCCATTGTAGCAGGCGTTCAAGCGTCAACTGCTCATCGCTGCTAATTGCATCCACAATCATCGCGGCCAGTCCCTCGGATCTAACTGAGGTCGGGTAGGGGGACTGCTCCAGTATCCCGAGGCGACATGCCAGAGATGCACGTAACGACTGCGCGTTCAGTTGCTGATTCTCGATAGCCGAGGACGCGACGATATTGACCAGCAGCGTATCTAGGGCATGTGTCTGATGCGCCAGTGTTGTGCTGTGAGCTGATAAATGAAGGCCCTGGAGTAGTCCCAGATTGCGGTGCGCCAGACGTAGCCTTGGCAGTAACTGCCGGTCTTGCCAGCAAAAATTGGGCCACTCATCGTGTTGCCAGATCCAGTCTACGGTCATCGATAATCTCGCTGATTTTGTGTCGCGGGCAAGCAGTGCAATGCCACAAATGAGCCGAATTGACACCTTATTCGGCTCACAGTATGAGCCGATAATAGCCATCATTCGGCTCATTCCACAACTCACAGGGCTGATTGACAACTGGCTGGGAACACGATTGTTAGACTGGGATTGATTGGCTAATTTCGTAAATCAGTTACCTCTACGGTGACTGGTTTCAGGCATCGGATCTCGGCTTGTAAAGACTGACTCTTCGTGCTGTTATTCAGCAGAGACTGCCTACTGCTTGATCCATGCATGCAGGTGGTGGTTACAGGTTAACTGGACATAACTTTCATAATGTTCTGTGACATAGTGCAACATAAATATGTTTGGCATGTTTTAATCATTACGCATAATAGTAGTTTAGCCAAACTTGCATCTTGCAGACTATGGGGGGAGACACTGTTGTTTGTATTAGTATTGATTGCTAGTATGTTTTTATCTTTGGCTGTATTGACAGTCTTGTATGTTAATAATACGTACAAAGTCAAACAGCTTAATGAAAAGGTTGAGATTGAGTCTCGTTTAAGATGCGAACTTTCAACAAGATATTCGCTCGAACAGACGGTATATGGACGAATTATTAACCAAATAGAGCAGGATATATCTTGGCTATCAACGTACATAGTCACTCCAAGCGTATACGGTGAAGATATCCATATATTACTGAAACGAATTGGCCAATTGTTAGAAAATGCAAAAGTATGCTGCGAACCATCTCGAGTTTCTTCGCACACCCCAATACTTTTACAACCCTGGTTAAAAAATAAGTTGTTTATAGAGAGAGGGAAAACCAAAAAGTCATTCAGCATCCATGTTAGTGAAATACCAAATTCAATTGTGCACGCCGATATCGACCTATTAGAAAAGGCTTTTGATAATTTCTTAAGTTATATTAAATTATCTGGTTCTGACTGTTCTTATAGTCTCCGAGTTGAGTGTAAGCAAGGATTGCATTTCTCTTTAACTTGTGAGTCAGCCTCAAGCCTAGGTGGTGATGAATGCACCGAAACAAGTTACTTTCTTTTAAAAAAGCAAATTGAAAAAAATGGAGGGGCACTATGTTGTCAACTCAGTTCAAAAATAATAACAAAGTTTGATTTATTTCTGCCTGCGAAATTTCATGAATTTCCTAAATTCAAACCACGTCATGGCAATATTAACATTGCCGATGAAACCAAGGCAAGAATCATTATTGTTGAAAGCGATCCCGAATATATGGACTGGCTATACTATCAGCTGTCATCTGACTTTCGCATAACACTGTGCCAAACATGCAAGGGGGCACAATATGACTTAGATGAACAATCTGTTGAACTAATTCTATGTAATGCACAATTAAGTGATGATAGTCCTATAAAGTGGTTATCAAGACTAAGGCAACAGCCTGAGTATGCAACAATTCCTTTTGTAATGTTAACCACTAATAATGAACCAAATGAATATTTACAAGCCTGGCAGAGTTATGTTGATGATTGTATAAGTAAGAACACACTTCCTGCACTTCTTAAAATGAGATTAAATGCATTAATAGAAAATCGACGTCTAGTACAAAAAAAGATGTTGTCGCCTTCATTGGTGAAAAATACATTGCAATTATCATCACCAACGTCATCCGTGATCGCGCATGATACCCCTGATGAACAATTCTCCAAAAAACTAAGGTTGGTTATCGACAATAACATTACCTCACAAGAGTTAACTGTTGATTTTGTCGCGAAGCAATTAAATACTAGTAGTCGTTCATTACAGCGGCGTATACAAGCTATGTTTGGTATACCATACACCCAATATTTAAAAAATACCCAGTTACAAATAGCCAAAGATGCTTTGGTATCTGGACATACAATTAAACAGGCTGCGTACTATGCTGGTTTTTCAAGTCAAAATTACTTTGGCCGCGTTTTTAGAACAGAATATGGTATTACACCCAGCCAATTCAAAAAAGATGTGTTAACTAAACCTCCATATCAGACCTAACTTTTTTTACTAACATCGCTTCGTTCAACAGACGATCAATCAGTTGCCGATCGCTTTCTTCTGACAGATGTTGGATGCAATAAGTATTGATAGAAAGTGTAGTTAATTGCTTGACTTTATCTACCAGTTGTTCTGCAACTTGGCTTGCGCTCTCTAAGTGGTAACTTGGTAAGATAACAACAAATATGTCGCCAATATAGCGACTCAATAAAGCATTAATTGGTAGATGATATCCGAGGATATGACTTAGCTGTTTCAGTCTCATATCGCCAATAGTATAACCATGGAGTTCATTAAGTTTACGAAACTTTTGTACATCCAGAGTAAGGAGCGAAAGAGGCTTTGAGTTAAGGCGACTTTCAATAATCTGTTGCTTAAGTTGGTTATGTAATGCATAACGGTTATAGCAGCCAGTTAAAACATCTGTATTGGCTACTCTTTCCATTTCTTCAAATAGCAACTCCTTTTCCGTGACATCAGATAGCATAATCACACTACCTATAGCCATTGTTATATTCTTCCCTATTAGAGAACACTGTACTTGAACTCTTTTTCCATTGCCAAGTTTTACTACATTAGTCTTATCATAAACAAATAGAGTGGGGTCAATAAAGTTATAAATGATTTTTCCAATTTGTTCTGTCGACAAATCGGGGAAGAAAACTTTTGCTTTTGGATTATAGTCAATTAATCGAAACTCTGTATCGGTTACGATGTAGCCGTGTTCAACTTGATTGAAAATCTGATCTCTTGCAATGGGAGTAAGCTTAATTAAATCATAACGGAATACACTTACTGCAAAAGCTATAGTACAAAAAACAAAACCAAACGTCCCCATATCGAGGCCATAAGGGGTGTAACCGAAAAGGGTCCAAATATAATTGAGCCAAGTTAGCGTAATTCCAACTAAAATTAATAAAATCTGAGTTTTTAAGACCGCGTGGGTGTTTTTCATGCTGCGATAAAAAATGATGATACTAACAATCGCTGCAAGGTGCACATATAATGAATAGGCTAAATACAAGATGCCATAATGATTTACAGTAACAGTGATTCCATCTATTTTCTTTAATCCTGTAATGTTAAAACCCAATCCATGAAAATCGTTAGTTAACTGACCAAATAAAACCAAAAAACTGATTAAAAGCGTACTGCTAGCTAACCACAAAGGTGGGGGTAATCGGGTCTTATAACTCACAGCAAATAAGACTACACATGTAGGAATGAAGCAAGCGCCAATAAACTCAATATTTAGCCAGAATTTAACTGAGTTTAGTTCATCGCTTGTTAGCTCAAAAGCATAGCCAAAAGCTTGTACTGCGTACGCTAGCAGTATTCCAACAAACCATATCGTTACATCTTGATAACGAATTCTCAGTGCGGCCCCAGCCAGGATAATGCATCCAGCGGAAATAATAAGTAACAACCAACTAAATATACTAAGATTGGAGAGCATATTTTACGCCTTTGACTATACCGTAACCCATATTTTAATCACAAGCTACTCAATCTAACGCACACTCACTCCTAGAGTAAATTGAGTTGCCATGCTAAACATATGTTAACTTTAACCAAACAAGAATAAAATAAATATAAATAAAAAATTGATACCCCACCGCATTAGTTATGCGCTCCATCAATGTAGTAATTGTAACCATAAATTTTAATGATGTGATGATACTCCCCGGCGCCGTCTGGTCTGCGCGGCTGTTGTTGCCGAAACCAGTCATTAGGTCCTGACGTTCCCTACCACACGTAAAGCTACATTCCAGGTGCACTCATGCATTCCTGAATGAGTCCTTGTGTCGCCGCGTTCATGAGCATCATCACCTCAATGGGGACTATCCATGCAACACGTAGTCAGTAATGAGTCTATTGCCCGCCCTTGCTGCTATCACCTAAATAATCAACGTACTACTAACTCGTACTTATGCGCCAATCTTTTGCACTCTTACGCCAAGCGGGTTGTCATCATGGTACACATCCTTTATTTTTTTTCACACAAAGCGGAATTCCGGCATGGCAAATCAAAAGGAATATAAAGTGTTTAAATTTAATAGAGACTTTATTCTCTTCATTTTGGGCTCGCTACTTCTCTTTTTATTAGGTGGTTGTGGTGAAGGCACTGTAGAGACGAGAGGAAGCAATGCCAGCGTAGAGGGAAATAGTGAGTCAAGTAGTACTCAAGATCAGACAAAGATAACCATCTCTACATCTAATAACAAAGGTGGTGCCATCACCCCACAAAAGGTCACTGTCGAAAAGGGCGAATCGGTCACATTTATCATTACCGCGGATAGCGGGTATCAGATTGATACTGTAAGCGGTTGTGGTGGTGAGTTAAATGGTAATGTTTATTTGGTCAATAAACCAACCCAAACCTGTGCAATAAGAGCATTTTTTGCTGTGGCAAAAAATATTACGAATATCCATGTTTCTACCCAAGTGCTCAGCGCAGAGTTGCAAGTGCAGCCACTGTTTTTAGTCAATAGTGAGTACGCCAAACCTTTAGACAAACAGACCGACATCAGCATGGCGGTAGAGCCAACAGAAAATCAGTTGTTATCCCTAACCGACGAAACTGGTGAGCCGTTATTAATGGGGTTAAAACTGGCCAATCAATCAAACGTCGAAGTTACCTTAGAGAGCAGTGCAGTGGTATTTGTCTTACGCAGCAACCAATTTTATGGCGCAAACTTCAATGACCGTGCTGAACTCAGCCGCCGCATTGAAGCGCATGACAAGTTTCCGCTATTGGTGAGTGAGTTAGGTGAGCAGTTAAAAAATGGCAATCCTTGCCCGATGGACAGCAGTTGTAGTGCAGTAGCTGCCATTATTGCTGAGCGTATCGCTAGCTCACTGAGTGTTGATGATTTGCTGGTTGCAGGGTAATGCTCATGAAAGGAATCAAACCAAAATTCGTGGCCAGTCTCTGTGCCTTGACCGTCAGCTTGGCGGCGCTCAATGTCCAAGCTCAAAGCCATTATCGATTAAACGATGATATTAACTTTAGCTTAGATTCTTCAGGTAATTTGACTGTAAATAGCGGCTATCTCACCTACTATTTATTGCGCGGTTACGATCCTAAAACCGGATATCAAACGGGACGGCATTTAGTCAATGCCTCTAGCCAAAGTATCGACTTCGATGTTGCCGATATAGAATTGGATGGTTTTTTACCTAAAGCGGACTTTAAACTGCCGCAGCGCAAGTATGAAGCCACCGAGCTTGCGTTAACAGAGGCAGTGCCAACGCAAATAGGTTGGCAAAATGTAGATTTAAACCTAAGGGGCACAAGCCTGGTCGGTTTAGCCACGGAATTTACTGACAGCGAAAAGATGGCCGGTGAAGACTTTGCCGATATGCTCGCCTTGTTTGCGCTCAATACCCTTGTGGTGGTTGATATCGCCGCTAATACTGTGACAGGTGAGGAACCTTCTTGGTATTCCCTGGAACCTGATGAAAAGCCCGGAGATAGGGCTCTAAGTGGAAAGATTAAAGCACTGGATAGGTTTGCTGAATTTGCAATTTCGATAAGAGAAGTGCACGACCAAAAATTTTGGAACAAGCATGCATTATTTATTGACATGATAAAATTACAACGTGAGGTTCTTAACAATATTGTTGAGGTAGCCAATGTAAATCCTGCTGATTTTCCTTGGCTTGAGTTTTTTATTAATGATACGGAAATAGTTTTTTCCTCAATAGAAAAACTGCAAAGTGTGACTTCTTTTGAGCCATTGAATGTCCAAAATAAATTAAAGGGAATGATAAAAGAACAATACAAACGATTGTTTAAAACTGATATTGAGGCTGGTAGGGTCGTTGATGATTCTTTTGATGTTTTAATTAAATTTGCCGCAGAAAAGCTCAAGAAGGAGTTAGACGGGGCTGATGCTGAGGCAAAAGAAATTATTATTGCCAAATACATCATGGAGCCATTAAATCAAGCGTTGGCAGCTTATAAGCAAGACTTACGCCGAAAAATTGTTAAGGCCAGAGCAGATGATCAGCCGGCAGCAGCGTACAAATCATTAGAATCGCAGCTTAAACATTTAAACCAAGCTCGAGCTGTCATTTTGATGTCTTCAATAGTGTTGAATGGTCAGAACCTATATCAAGACCTTAAGTCCGAACCCGAAAAGTTTGTTGGAACTATCATCGAAATGGGCATTCAGGCCGGTGCTCTAGTTATTGAAAATTTATTTGAAGATCCTGCTGATGCCACGGTGTTGGCGAAATATACTTGGCAACGTTTGACAGGACTGGATGGTAGACGCAGTTCGTTCCACCTGATCCGAAAAATGGGCAAGTATACCGAAATAGGGGAAAAAGGCGTCTCCATCGGTAACAGCATTGCCAATAAATTACTGCCATTCATATGGGATTTGGCTTGGGCGCCGGGAAAAATGTCCATTTCTTTGGTTGAAGGAAAGCTTAACCCGCTAGGGGCAATGCAAACTCGGGTGGATGTCTATCGCGTGGCGCAAGATGGTTCACGTGAACTGCTCAAGCAACTAAGCAGCACTGATGTTCTTAAAGACACGGTGCTGGCTCTTGATCATTTAGACCAGTTAGACATCGAAGTCGCGTTATCACGAAGCAACATGTTTGATGAAACGCGCTCACCCTGGTTGATGAGTGGCAATATACCACCTCAGCCGCTCTATGAAGCCAAGGTCCTCGATACCAATGATCGCGGGTACGCCACTCGGTTTTTATGTACCCGAACCTTATTCAATGACTTGGAGTATGTCGATTACAACATCAGCAGTACATCCACCGCCGATGCCCATGAAAACCGTTGTGGTGCGGGCGAGCGATATGCTAAAGAATGGTTTAATGGCAGCAAAGCAGGGTCAACCCTTTACGAAAATAATGATGTATTGCCTGAGGCGCTGCGGCTAAAACCCGATTTGGCCAGTGCCACTTCTATTGTGAATTATCGCCACAGCTATAACGAAGGGGATAAACCCGTATTGGTTCTAATTGATGGCCACTCAACTAACGCAATTACCCACAAAATTAGTTTTGTGCCAGCCGTAAGCAATGTCGGTTTTGGTACTGTACAACTGCCCGTGGATAACGGTGGCTATGTGATTGGGTTTGATGTCTCTCAAATAGTGCAGTCAAACCTTGACCCGATTGTCACCTATCGTTGGGACTTTGGTGATGGCTCAGCTGTGTTAGAAACCAGTTCAACCCTGGTCGAACATATCTACGCCGAAGGTAGCTTTACCGTTACCTTAACCGTTGTCACCCAAGCGGGCATTGAAACCACGGTTAGCCAAACAGTTGCGGTGGGTGAGCGCCTACGTACACCAATGCTTGAGCAACCACGTTATCAAATTGAAACCGATGGCAGCGCCAGCATTACCCTCAATTGGCGCAATATTGAACAGGGCAGCACAGTCAATCTGTATCTCGCCGAAGAAAGCTTTACCGACTTAAACGATATTGCCAACTACGCCAGTTTAAAAGGTGCAAGGCGCACATCGGTAAAAGGCGCATTTGAGTACCGCTTTACTGGGTTAACGGCGGATACCGAGTATTTTATGGTGGCCACCACCCAAGGCGCACATAAAGAAAGCCCCTTAAGTAATCAAGCGCAACTCGTTACCCGCAAAGTCGCCCAGCCCACTGGCAAACTTAATGATACTGGTATCGATTGGTGCGCAGATGGCAGCAATAACTACTTGGATTGCCCTGTACAAGGTTATGAGGGCCAAGATGCCGAGCATGGCCGCGATGTGCTTGCGCGCAGCGGCCAGTTGCAAAAAGTGGGTGGTGGTGCGGCAGGCTTTGATTTTACCAAGCTCGATAACAGCGGTAACCCATTACCCGAAAGCGCCAGCGAATGGAGCTGCGTGCTCGATAACCACACCGGCCTAATTTGGGAAGTGAAACAACCCGCTGGCAGTGGCGGCCTGCGCGATGCTAACCATACCTACAGCTGGTATAACCCCGATAACAGCACAAATGGTGGTCATGCTGGCACGCAAAACGGTGGCACCTGCCACGGCAGCGCTTGTGATACCTATGCTTTTGTCAATATGGTCAATAGCCAAGGGCTATGTGGTGTCAGCGATTGGCGTATACCAACGGTCAAAGAATTGATGAGTATTGTTCATAATGGAATAGCAAATCCTGCAATTGATTTAGATTACTTCCCTAATTTCCCTAACACCACACCGTTTGATTCATATTGGACCTCAGTACGCAATGCTCCAAACGCAGGAGATTCATGGATGGTCATGTTTTCTTATGGTGGTGTCGCAATGTATCGCAGTGGTAACAATTTTGTACGGCTAGTTCGTAACGAGCAGTAAATATTAATGGATTTTATTTGAGCGTGCTGTAAGTAACATAGATGTTATTTGTCAAAAGGTTACAGCAAGTGGAAAAGGTATCATAACGTATCTAGCTTCGTAGTAGTGCTAAAACAGGATGCTTTTGTTTAAGGAAACATGTTAATGCTCAACTTTAATAAGTTATTGATTTGGATGTTTTTGCTTGTTGTGGAAACGCAAGTCTATGCTAGCGAACTCTGTTCTGGTATTGAAAACTCGGCTATTCAAGCGACTACACCGAGCAGTGATTTTACCGATAACGGCGATGGCACTGTCACCCATCTAACCACTGGACTAATCTGGCAGCGTTGCAGTTTGGGGCAAACGTGGGATGGCAGTTATTGTGTGGATGATGCAACGACTTACAATTGGCCAGCGTCTGCCCCGCAAGCGAGAGATAATCTATTTGCAGGCTATAGTGATTGGCGTTTGCCTAATAAAAATGAACTGGCTTCAATTATTGAATACCGCTGTCATCACCCTGCAATTAATAGCCAAATATTTCCCAATACGTCACCTAGTGGATATTGGTCGTCTTCGCACAGTTCCGACTATGGTCACACATCGTGGAGCGTTGACTTCAAAAGTGGTAGCGTCTACCTCGACGTTAGGTTTCACTATTATCATGTCCGTTTGGTGCGAGGCGGATAGGCATTTGATTTTGACCTGTTGGGTGGCGACTGTACCACCTAAAATGGTGTCCGGGATGATTAGACCACTACAGACAGTGCCGAAAAATGACAGTGAAGACGTGAGATTTTGAGGAGATAAAGAACCCCACATTTCGTGGGGTTCGTGAGGGTTTGCCTCAAGTGGATCTGGCTTGGGTGAGCCTTGAAATGTTCTGGATTAAGGTTTTCACCAGTTGCTCCAGTCTGTTGCCATCGATAACCTCGTTGATTCTGTGTCGCGGGCAAGCAGTGCAATGCCACAAATGAGCCGAATTGACACCTTATTCGGCTCACGGTATGAACCGATAATAGCCCTCATTCGGCTCATTCCACAACTCACAGGGCTGGTCTACTGGGTGTCGGAGAGGCTCGGGGCGAGAATGGACTCTTGGACAGTGCCACTTACTAGGTTATGATTTGTCTCGGCTGACCGGCCAGACTTTCGCACGAGTCAAAATGGTTACTACTCTCAAGCAACATGATCTCAACCTCAAATCCTCACCTTGGATGGATTAAACGTGCGATGTATACCCCAGGGTAGGACTAGGAGATTGGATCATGACCATCAAAGCGTTCGTCCACACAACCCAACTTGAGCTCAAAGATGTACTAGGCATCTCCCTCAAACGTAGTCATATCTACGAGATGATTGCTGCGGCCTATGGCTACAGTACTTACGCGTCATTGCAAGCTGATGCGATTCTGCTCAGTAATACGAAATGGCAGGTTGCGTTGGATGTAAGTGCAATTGAGGCTAGAGCTAATATTCTGGGTATTAGTATTCCTGAGCTTATCGCTCAGAAGTTGGCCACATCGTTAGTGCAGGCGGGTATTATAAGCCTACGTGTAAGAGAGATTTTAAGGCGTCGTGTTAACGACGATGACATGACTAAGCATGGTCAACTTCCTCCTAATTCGACTACTGCTAGCCGCTTTAGCTCCTCAGACCATTATGCTGGGGAATTAATGAATATGTTTAAACAGAATGAATTTAATTCGCCATTAGTACACCAGGGATTGGTCCAGTTAAGTGCATTTGCAGACCGAAATGCTTCATCGTTCCCACAATACGAGCTTCATCAAGAATTTTATAAACTGGCTGGTGAGTTTAATGATACAGATGTAGGCGGATTAGTTGATAATGATAGAGAACGATACTCGCTTTGGCTCCAGCACTTGAAAAAATCAGCTATGAGGTTTGACATAGAGGCTATAGAGTTACTGTCAACCCATCGGCTTGATGTTTCTTTATATATGATTGTATTAAAAGACTACACGTATCATGAAACTGTAGCAGTCAAATGCGAAGATGCTGGAAATATGCAGCATGCACATTACTGGTGGATTAGAGCCGCATTAAAAGGGTCTATCAATGCAATGCACAAGTTGATTAGCAACTATGAAAAAGAGGACTTATATCGTTGTTGGATATGGGTACTTCTTGCAGAGTGTATTGGGTATGACCTACTGAATGAGGTCGATACATCGACAACTTATGATGTATTTGCGGGTAGTGACAAGAATACATTCATAATTCAAGGGCAGTCTTTTCCTGCACTGACATTACCAATCCTAGATATGGTCTTGCATCACAAGGCTCAGCGAGTCGTAGATAAGCTATGTCAAGAACATTTTGATGATTGAATCGTATTTGAATATCACGGCTCATATGACTAAGGCGGGATTAACTAGAAAAGATATTCTTTATCTTTTGTGTTGAGTTTTTATTTGTAATCGACAGCTGTCGACAGTGTGAGAGGCGTGTTAAAACGTGAAAATAATCATTGCCTCTCACGCACTACATTTAGATTTTGCTGAGTTAGGTGTGCTAATTACTTTAACAAAAGATAATTCACTCAAAAAATGAGTGTTGACACACTATATTTTAGTAATTTCTTATTGTAAGTGCAATTTTCTTACTTTAAGGAAAGCTAGCTCGAAGGAATTAAAAATCTGGATTATCTTCGCTGCGAAGCAGCGGAATGTTGAAATTCTTAAATTTTTTAATTGTTCTCAATAATAGTAAATGGACAGTTTTTCGATTTTTTCAAGTGGGGTAAATGAAAAAAGTTCGAAAAAAGATGAGGTTGGTTATTTTTGAAGCGTTCTTAAGGGGGGGTTAGCCTATCAGCTACCTCGCTCTAGGTGCACACCCCATGTTGGATTCGTCCTACAAGTACTATTACTGCCTGAGCCCCTAAAGCTGTCGACAGCACCTCTGCTGGCCGTTTACCACCTAAGCCCCAAGCTGGGCGATGTAACCATGACAATGCTCTGGCGGTATTGTTTCTGTGGAGGAAGAGAACAGCTTCGAGTGCCTGTACAACGCCGTATACCCTGGCACCCTGCGAGATTGATAGGGGAGCCTCAATCCTCAGCTTGCGAGCAACAGTGCTCCGGCTAATGCCTGCTAAGCGGCATATCAAACCTGAATCTGTGTTCATCAATTCAGCTAGTCGATGAATGATGCCAGGAGCTACGCCAGCTACGATCCAGAGATGTGCACTCAGTGGATCTTGAGGGATGTTGAGAGTCGTCATAAGGGTGTGGGCTGAACTAAATAACTGATCCCAATAGTGCTACACCTTCGCTGTGCCATAGCCATTCCCCGGGAAAGGAGACACGGTATCCATGAAGTGTTTCACTCGGGCCAGCAGGTTTGCCATCCCTCTGCATTGATGATTGCGCGTGATGGTTTCATGTAACTTGTGCCATAGCCGTTCTATGTGATTAACCCAAGGGCTGTAAACTGGCTGGAACACCAGGCAGAACTTGGGATTCTTCTTCAACCATCGCTCGGTCTGTTTGCTTTTGTGAATGATGTAGTTATCGAGGATCAACGTGATGGTTTTGGCTCGTCGGTAGTGGTGGCGCAGCTTTTCCAGCATGGCAATAAACAGCGATGAGTTTTTCTTGATCCCGCTGACGTAAAGTACCCTTCCGTTGCCTGCGTGGAGAACGCCTGCCAGATAATGCTTGGCATTCTGCCCCGGTGTGACAACCCGCTTTTGCTGCGCTCTGAACATCCAGTCGGCTCCTAATTTGGGATTGAGGTCTATATCGACTTCATCCTCATAAAACACCGGATTATCGGCATCACAGCGGGCCAGCGCGGCGTCGATATTCGCCATTTTTTCCTGATAGGCTGGGTCTTTTATCCGCAAGGTCGGCACGGGCCTGCGCCAGACAATGCCCATACGAGGTAACCATCGGCGGAGCGTGGAGGCTGCCACATTGAGCCCTGTTAACCGATGGATTTTTATAGCCAATAGTTCAGTACACCAACGGCTGCGCTGATAACCAAAATCTTGCGGAGAAAACTGCATGAGCAGCACCAGTAAGGTGACAATCTTGGCGATAGGTAAGACTGGGGCACGGCCAGCCGGTAAGGCTTCTAGCGCATCTATGCCTTCATCTCGATACCACCGAAGCCAACGACCGATGGTCGAGCGCGCAGCGCCGGTAAGGTGATGAACATCGGTGATCGTGCGTCCTTCATGTAACAGCAAGATGGCCATCAAGCGACGAGCATGTCCTTTATCACGGGTGGCATGGATGATTTTGTGAATGCGGCGCCGTTGTGGTCGTGGCAGAGGTGGTAGGATAGGCATCAACTCAGTCCTTTGGGTGTGGCTTGTTTTGTTTAGCGACTAATCAGATCGCACAAACTGGACTGAGTTCCCTTCCTCCGGTGATCTACTATTCGGAACAGCTATTTAGCGGTTGATGGTAAAGCTCTTCGTGCTACCGCTAAAGGGCGAGGTGCCAACGCTGTTCATATGGTCAA
This sequence comes from Aeromonas sp. YN13HZO-058, assembly GCF_001921245.1. NCBI lineage: Bacteria > Pseudomonadati > Pseudomonadota > Gammaproteobacteria > Aeromonadales > Aeromonadaceae > Aeromonas > Aeromonas sp. YN13HZO-058. The sequence goes on from NZ_MQSY01000074.1 coordinate 52,225, forward strand.
TGTCTGGTCAACTGAGCTGGGGATGTGTGTTGGCCAGCAACAAGTCGCTGACAAATCTAACGAGATCACGGCAATACCTGAGCTACTCCAACTTCTTGAATTAAAAGGGTGTTTAGTCAGTATTGATGCGATGGGTACACAGGTAAAAATCGCCGACACCATCCTCAAAAAGTCGGGTGATTACCTGCTTGCAGTGAAAGACAACCAACCTAGCCTCAATACTGAAGTAAAAGAACAGTTCCAAGCGTATTGGGATAAGAATGAAACCGATGTTTCGGGGCACGGCTTTACTGAACAATTTGACTCAGAACATGGGCGAAAAGAGCATCGACGTTGTTGGGTTCTGATGGTTGATGAAAGCATGCCAGTTTGCCAGCAGTGGAAAGCGAAGACGATCATAGCCGTGCAGGCTGAGCGAATTGAAAATGGCAAAGGCTATGATTTCGTGAGATTTTATATAAGTAGCCGAGCGTTGGATGCCACCTCAGCGCTGAAGGCAACCCGAGCGCACTGGTCGGTAGAAAATCTGCTGCACTGGACTTTAGATATTGCGTTCGGAGAGGATCAACTTCAGGCCAGAGCGGGCTTCGCTGGGGAAAACTTAGCGGTCATCAGGCAGTGGATACTGAACATGCTGAAGCAAAACAAATCACGTAATCTAAGCATGGCCAACAAGCGCAGGCTCTGCTGTCTGAATGAACAATATTTGTTCGAATGTATGGGGTTGTTCAAAGTATAAACACTGATGCGTCAGCCCTGCTGGAGAAAATCAGCGAGAAGAAGGCTCATGTAGTGGTACAGTGTATTCTTGCAGTACAATTGATAATAATCGATTAAGCAGCAAATTATTGGAGTAACGTTTTGAACGCACCTGAACTCCCTGTTGATGAAGCTTCTCGTTTACTTGCATTACAGCGAACTAATTTGCTGGATACGCCAGCAGAGAAGCGCTTTGACCGCATTACAAGATTAGCAGCGTCTGTATTTAAAGTGCCAATATGCCTTATCTCTTTGGTGGATAGTGACCGGCAATGGTTTAAATCTAAAGTGGGTCTTGACGCTTGTGAAACAGGCCGTGATATCTCATTTTGTGGCCATGCGATATTGCATGAGGATATTTTAATTGTTTCAGATGCAACAAAAGATGAGCGCTTTTCGTCAAATCCTTTAGTAACCGACGCGCCGCATATTCGTTTTTATGCGGGTGCACCGCTGCGAGAGACAAGTGGGCAACCCATCGGCAGTCTATGTCTCATTGACTCCGTGGCCAGAGACTTTTCAGCAAAAGAGCAGCAAGAACTGCGCGAATTTGCAGACATGGTTGAGTATGAAATTGCCAAAGAATATCACGCTCGACTTCAAGAGCAGTTTTTAAAAGGCATGGCAAGAAAAACCTCAATACTGGCAACACTGCCTGATATGGTATTTGTTATTGACCGAAACTTTCATTTTTTGGTTTGCAAAGAGCATCCTGACTTACTTAAACCTCAACAAGCGATTTTGGGGCGTACCGTTCATGAGATACTACCCAATGAGCTAGGTCATCAACTCGTAGAGTGCCTCAAGCAAGCCTTTTGTAACAACGATGTGATTCATCATAACTACACGTTTGAAAAGTCAAATCAATCGTTCGAAGCGCGATATAAAAAGATTGATGATAATCAGGTATTGGTCGTCATACGCAATACCACGGCACAAGTTGAAGCGCAGTCAGAAATAAGACGCCTTTCTGAAGTTGCAAGGCAGACAACTAATGGTGTGGTAATAACTGATGTCAAAGGTCGAGTTATATGGATTAATGAAGCCTTCTCCTTTCTTACAGGATATGGCATTGAAGAAATGCAGGGTAAAAAGCCTGGGGAGTTATTACAAGGGCCCGACACTGATCCTGCCACTGTTGCAATAATGAGAGATGCGCTTGCTCAACAGAACGGCTTTAATGTTGATGTTGTAAATTATTCAAAAGCGCAAAATTCCTACTGGGTGAGAATAGCTTGTAACCCGCTGTTTAGTGAAAGTGGTAGTTTGAGCGGCTATATTGCAATTGAAACAGATATTACAAAAGAGAAACAGGATGAAGAGCTCATAAGGAACAGTCAGAATTTACTTAAGGCCGTAATAGACGCTAACAATATAGGCACATGGCATTTTAATATTCAAACAGGCGAGTTGATTATCAATGATAAATGGGCCGCATTACTGGGTTACACACTTTCTGAGTTATTACCTGCAAACAGAAGCACGTGGGAGAGGTTAACGCATCCTGATGACCTGGCTTATTGTGCAACTATTCTTGAAAAGCACGTGTTAGGCCTAATACCCATATATGAAGCCAATCTTCGTATGAAACACAAAAATGGTGAATGGATATGGATAAACACCAGAGGGCGTATTTCTTCAAGGACATATGATGGCAAAGCTCTATGGTTATTGGGTACACACTTTGATATCAATGACCAAATAATTGCAGAAAAAGCGCTTAGTGATAAGTCAAGGCAGATGGAAGCTGTTATTGAAAGGTTGCATGATGGCATTATTACTATTGATGGTCGTGGTAAAATTCTGACATTTAACCAAGCCGCACAGGAAATCTTCGGCTATACGGAAGATGAAACGCTTGGCAAAAATATTAGCATGTTGATGGGGTCACCTCATCGAGAGCATCACGATAGCTACTTATCAAATTATATAGAACGCGGTGTCAGTGACATTACTGGTCGTATTCGTGAGCTTGAGGCCTTGCGCAAAGATGGTTCTATGTTTCCAATCGAGCTTCGTGTAGTTGAAGTTCAAATGGCTGGTGAAGTTAACTTTATCGGTGTTGTCAGGGATATCACTGAGCGTAAACAACGTGAAAATGAAATTCACCAGTTAGCATTTTATGACTCATTAACATTGCTACCTAATCGACGTCTGTTGTTGGACAGATTGAAGGGAGCTATAAATCATAGCGTTCGTACAAGGAACTTCTCAGCATTATTTTTTCTTGATTTAGATAACTTTAAAAACCTTAATGATAGTGCTGGTCATAACAAAGGTGATTTGCTGTTGTGCCAGGTCGCTGAGCGTCTTGTCAACTCAGTGAGACAAGGTGATACCGTAGCGCGTTTAGGCGGCGATGAGTTTATTATTATTGCATCAGATTTAAGTCATGAACCAACATTAGCAGCGAACCAGGCTGAGAGACTTGCACAAAAAATCGTGAGTAATTTAACAAGGGAATATAATCTTAACGGTCTAACTTACAATAGTTCGGCAAGCATTGGTGTAACACTTTTTAACAGTGAAAATCTGTCAAGAGTAGATTTGTTAAAGCAAGCTGATATGGCTATGTACAAGGCTAAATATGCTGGTCGAAATGGTGTGCAGTTTTTTGACCCGCAAATGCAAGTTGCAGTAAGCTCAAGAGCAGCAATTATTAGCGACTTATACTCTGCAATACAAAGCCAGCAATTTGTACTTTTCTATCAAAAACAGGTCAATCACTTGGAGCAGTGTATTGGTGTTGAAGTGCTATTACGCTGGATACACCCAGAAAAAGGAATGGTGTCACCACTGCAATTTATCCCATTAGCGGAGGAAACAGGTCTGATTGTGCCCATTAGCAAATGGGTGCTAGAGGAAGCTTGCGCCACTCTGGCAAAATGGTCTTTAGAATCCGAAAAACAACACCTAAGCATTGCGGTTAACATAAGCGTAGTTCAATTTAGCAAAGATAATTTTGTTCAGACTGTTTTAAATGCATTGAAAACCTCAGGTGCAAATCCACAGTTGCTAAAGCTGGAAATTACGGAAACGTTGCTCGCAAATAACATTCCTGATGTTAAAGCTAAGATGAAAGAGTTGCAGCAGCACGGCGTGACTTTTTCAATCGATGATTTTGGTACAGGCTATTCATCCTTATCCTACTTAAAACAATTGCCTATAAATCAGTTGAAAATTGACCAAGGGTTTGTTCGAGATATTATCAATAGCAGTAATGATAGGGCCATCGCTCAGGCAGTTATAACATTAGCCGACTCAATGGAACTGCAAGTCATAGCTGAGGGTGTTGAAACAGAAGCCCAGCGCGCGTTATTGCAGAGTATGGGGTGTCACACCTATCAAGGCTATTTATACGGAAAACCGTGTCGGATAGAAGAGCTGCATTTTTAAAAGATAATTAGTAAGGTATCTGGCTTCATAGGACGCGTGATGGAATCAACAGTTTTTAAGTGTGGTCGTGGCCAGGGGGTTTACCTGCCCGAGGCAGTGGCCCTGCCAGATGAGGTCACGCATGTTGAGATCGTCGTGGTTGGTCGTACTCGCATAATCACACCTGTAGGTGAGTCCTGGGATAGGTGGTTTGATGAGCCTTGTATGAGCACCGACTTCATGGCCGAACGTGAGCAGCCAACCGCTCAGGAGCGAGAGAAACTCTGAGGTCCAGNTTGTATGAGCACCGACTTCATGGCCGAACGTGAGCAGCCAACCGCTCAGGAGCGAGAGAAACTCTGAGGTCCAGCAGGGTAACTGAGTTGCGTAGCTGAGAGGGATTGTTTTTATATATATATAGATAAAGCGTATCCCTCTCACCTGAAAAGGTGAATAGCTATGGCTATCATTCTCGCGTAGCGAGGATTGTTCATAGATCTGTCGGTACTCGCCCCCCAGGCAGGATAGCTCAGTAGCCATTTTTTCTAGGTTGCACCACTGGTCGTGGTGCATGTGATCCAGTTATCTACCCGTGGTTTCCATTGGACCATTCGTTGAAGGTGTTTTGGTGGCACTAGAGCTGAGGTGCACAGCTGAGAGGGATTGTTTTTATATATATAGATAAAGCGCACCCCTCTCACCTAAGGAAGGTGCGAACAAGTCCCTGATATGAGATCATGTTTGTCATCTGGAGCCATGGAACAGGGTTCATCATGAGTCA